>JAAYFB010000204.1 GCA_012728465.1 Proteiniphilum sp.
AAGAAAAAAAGGGATTCCCACTAATACGAATTAGAAACTTAAAGGAAGGGTACTCCAATGTGTATACTGATGAGGACTGTGATGAAAAATTTATCATTGCGAATGGAGATTTATTGGCAGGAATGGATGGAGAATTCAAACTGTATATTTGGAAGGGCGGGAAATCAGTTTTGAATCAACGTGCTTGTAAGTTTCAGCCAAAAGATAAGTCAATCCCTCCTTTTTTTGTATATTCTCTTTTAAAACCTCATTTAGAATATTACGAACGTGTAAATGTTGGTACAACTGTTATTCATTTAGGGAAATCTGATATAGATGATATTAAAGTTAAAAGGCCACCTGTAGCATTGATTAAAAGATATGGTGAAATAACCAACTATTGGTTTGAAAAATATAAAAACAACTCGAACTCAATAATAACGCTTACTCAACTTCGTGACACTTTGTTGCCAAAGTTGATGAGTGGGGAAGTGAGGGTGGAGATGTAGAAATAAAAATAAACCCATTATATGACAAACCTAACCGAAAATCATATTGAGCAACTAGCCATAGAATTATTACAGAATCAAGGCTATGAATACATATATGCACCCGACATTGCACCCGATAGCGATGGTGCAAGCGTTGGCTTTGCCAAACGGGATAGTTATGAGCAAGTATTACTTATGGATAGGTTGCAAAGTGCGGTGGCTGCAATCAATCCTCACATACCTGACTCTGAACAAAATGCAGCTATTAGAGAGATACAGCGCATAGCATCTCCTGAACTAATAGCCAACAATCAATCATTTCATAGATTGCTTACTGAGGGTATTCCTGTAGTGAAGCGTGTGGGTGGAGTGGAGAGAGGTGATAGGGTGTGGCTGATTGATTTTGAAAATCCACATAATAATGATTTTGTTGTTGTCAATCAATTCACAGTGGTAGAGAATGGAAACACTAAGCGTCCCGACATTATTGTTTTCGTAAATGGTATTCCTCTTGTGGTGATGGAGCTAAAGAATGCAACCGATGAGAAAGCTACAGTCCGTTCTGCATTCAAACAAATAGAGACATACAAAACCGTCATTCCATCGCTATTTACATACAATGGCTTTGTAGTAATATCAGATGGCTTAGAGGCAAAGGCAGGGTCTCTATCCGCAGGATATAGCCGATATATGGCTTGGCGAACTGCTGATGGCAAAGTTGAGGCATCACATTTGATAGGTCAGTTGGAGACATTGATAAAAGGAATGCTAGACAAGGAGACTCTGATAGATTTGATTAGGCACTTTATTGTTTTTGAAAATACAAGCCGTGAAGATGCTTCGGGTTTAGTCACTATTGAAACAGTGAAAAAACTTGCTGCATATCATCAGTATTATGCTGTAAATAGAGCTGTTGAGTCAACTCTTCGAGCATCTGGTTCGCCCATGAAAAATAAGCTGCAACAATCCCCAGAGTCCTATGGGTTGGCGGGTGTAAGCAAACAACCTGTGGGTGACCGAAAGGGTGGAGTGGTGTGGCACACGCAAGGTAGCGGCAAGTCGTTGTCGATGGTTTTCTATACTGGCAAGTTGGTGTTGAAGATGAATAATCCTACGATAGTTGTTATTACTGATCGAAATGATTTGGATGATCAGCTTTTTGACACGTTTGCTTCGTCAAAACAATTGTTGAGACAAGAACCAGTGCAAGCTCAAGATGTAAATCACCTAAAGGAATTGTTGCGTGTATCATCTGGTGGTGTGGTGTTTACTACTATTCAGAAGTTTCAGCCCGATGCAAATGGAGATTCTTCGTCACCTGCAGTGTATGAAAAGTTGTCTGATAGGGAGAACATTGTGGTTATTGCTGATGAGGCTCATCGCACTCAGTATGGCTTTAAGGCTAAAACTATTGATGATAAGAATGAAAAAGGGGTAGTAGTAGGTAAAAAGATTGTATATGGTTTTGCTAAATATATGCGAGATGCATTGCCCAACGCTACTTATTTAGGATTTACTGGTACACCCATCGAGAACAGTGATGTGAATACACCTGCAGTGTTTGGTAACTATGTAGATATTTATGATATTGCACAAGCTGTGGAAGATGGGGCCACAGTTCGTATTTTCTACGAAAGCCGATTGGCTAAGGTAGCACTTAGTGACGAAGGCAAGGAGTTGGTGGAAGAACTTGACGAGGAATTGAGTGAAAAGGACCTAACAGATACTCAAAAAGCAAAAGCTAAATGGACAAGATTGGAGGCACTTGTTGGTGGTAAAAATAGAGTAACTCAGATAGCAGCAGATATTATTTCTCACTTCGAAGCAAGGCAGTCCGTATTTGAAGGTAAAGGCATGATAGTTGCTATGAGCAGAAGGATTGCTGCTGAACTGTACGAAGCAATCATTGATATTAAACCAGAATGGCATTCAAATGATTTAAACAGTGGTGCTATTAAAGTGGTTATGACATCTTCATCCTCCGATGGACCTTTGTTGGCAAAATATCACACTACTAAGGATCAGCGAAGAACTTTGGCTGAAAGGATGAAAAACACGAGTGATAAATTAAATTTGGTAATTGTTGTTGATATGTGGCTTACAGGCTTTGATGCTCCAAGTATGCATACGCTTTATATTGACAAACCAATGAAAGGTCACAATCTTATGCAGGCAATTGCTAGGGTTAATCGTGTGTATAAAGATAAGCCAGGTGGGTTAATTGTTGACTATTTAGGCATAGCATCCGATTTGAAAAAGGCATTATCTTTTTATTCAGATGCTGGAGGAAAGGGCGACCCAACTATAATGCAAGAGCAAGCAGTGGAGTTGATGCTTGAAAAATTGGAAGTTGTGTCTAGAATGTTTCATGGTTTTGAATACAAGAATTACTTCGAAGCTGACACATCCACAAAGTTATCTACAATTTTGGCAGCTGAAGATCACATTTTAGGTTTAGAGAATGGCAGTAAGCGATTTATTGATGAGGTAGTAGCATTGTCAAAATCATTTGCAATTGCTATTCCTCATGAGCAAGCAATGAATGCTATGAATGAGGTCTCTTTCTTTCAGGCAGTGAAGTCGCGTTTAGCAAAATTTGATAGAAATGGAAGTGGCAAAACTAATGAAGATTTAGAAACAACTATTAGACAAGTAATAGATAAAGCACTAGTTTCGGAGCAGGTTATAGATGTATTTGATGCAGCCGGATTAAGGAAACCCAATATATCAATTCTTTCGGAAGAGTTTTTGTTAGAACTTAAAGGGATGGAGCACAAAAATGTTGCTATGGAGGTGTTAAGAAAGCTACTTAATGATGAAATAAAAGCAAGGGCTAAAGTAAATCTAATTAAATCTAAATCTCTAATGGAAATGCTTGAAGACTCAATAAAGAAGTATCACAATAAAATATTGACAGCTGCTGAGGTTATTGAAGAGCTAATATCACTTAGTAAGGATATTGTGGAAATGGATAGTGAACCAGCTAAGATGGGGCTTACTGACTATGAGTATGCTTTTTATACGGCAGTGGCTAATAATGATAGTGCAATGGAAGTGATGCAGAAAGATAAACTTAGGGAACTTGCCGTGGTGTTAACCGAAGCTATACGCCAAAACGCATCTATTGATTGGACCATAAAAGAAAATGTTAAGGCTAAGTTAAGGGTAGTTGTTAGACGTACTTTGAGAAGATATAACTATCCGCCAGATATGCAGATGCTGGCAACTGATACCGTTTTGAAGCAAGCTGAGATGATTGCAGAGGAATTGGTGGGGAGGTAGAGGGTGTAAGTGAATAGTAAATATTTTAATATAAATGTATTATGACAAAATTACAAAAGCTGTATAGCACAATACAAAACTTAAAAGAACTAGGTTTGGAATTAGGTGAAGACTTGCTTATACAAACAGAAGAATTAGAAAAAAATATTATTAAAAAAGAACTTCTACCCGTAATATCTGAAAAGATAGAGCCTGTAATAAACCAGATAAAACGTGAATTGGTTTTGGTGGTTGATTATGTGCCAGATGAGCCCCTAAGTGTTCGAATATCACGTAAGAGAAACTTTACAGAGCAGATGGAAGCTATAGAAATTGTAGCTGATCCTAAGATAGAACACAATAGTGGAAAGACAAAACTTAAATCGCATACAAAGAGTGCAAAAACTAACTTGCGTGTTACACTTAAAGATGGTACAGTTATTGAAAATCGTTTTGCATACGAAACATTGCAAGAAGTGGTAATGATGGCAGGAATAGAAAATGTGCGTTCACTTGGAATTTTTCAATATGGAGTGCCATTGATTTCGAACACACAGGACAACTTTTACAATCAAAAAGAGATTTTAAAAGGTGTTTATTTGATTACACATAGTTCCACAATACAAAAAAGAGAACAGATAGAAAAAATATCTAAGGCTTTCAATTTAGGTTTAAAGGTAGAGATAGTTTAGCCTAGCGATAATGTTTTCTAAGACTATAAATATTAAAATATCTCGTTTTTAGAAATAGTATGTAGTATTTAAAGGGTGTCAGAACTGTATTTGGTTTTTTACAACACTTTTCGGTATTAAAAACAAGCTAAAAGTAAACTAATAAAATAAGTTGACTTCATGAAAGTTGTTCCTATATTTGCAGATAAATTATTTGTAATTCAGTATATTAGGAAAAGGAGAACTAATAATTAAGAATAATGAGGCTATATTATTAGGAATAGGTAAGAAATTTAAGAGATTCAAGGTAAGACATTTGATATAAAGGCATTTATCATATGAATTATATTGCCTAAGATTATTGTTTTATAATGAATAGTTATTATGGAAAATAATAAAGAAAAGTTTTTATCTTTTGTTGCAAAAGAGACAAGTAAAGATATTTTAGAAGACGCAAAGTATTATGTGGAGAATAGTGATTTTATACGTTTCTCAAACAATATTGCTCTGTTAATATTAGATCGTTTAGATCAATTAAAGTGGACGCGAAAGCAATTGGCTGAGGCAATAGGTGTGAGCCCACAGCAGGTTAGTAAGTGGGTGAAAGGTGGGGAGAATTTAACCATTTCAACAATAATAAATATTAGTAATGCACTTGGTTTTAATCTTCTTAGATTGAATATGTGCTAATAATACCCATACAGTTAGATAAACGTTATCATGGTAGTGTCAATCAGTCAGTTGGCGATGAAGTCAAAGCTATGAGGAACAAAGTTAATTCCACCTTTATCATCTCTAGTAGTCTCTTACACACAACAATCCTCGCATCCTAGCCCTTACAGCACGATACGAGGCAATGTTTTATTTTTTCCTGAAAATCAATAATGAAAAAAATAGAATATTACTATTCATCTGGAATTTTAGACATATCCATATAGAACAGCTCCCATGTATGTCCATCGGGGTCTTCTATAGTTCTTTGTTGCATAAAGCCATAGTCTCTAAATTCGGATGGCTCTGTGCCACCTGCTTTTAGTCCTTTAGTCATTAGCTTATTCACCTCGTCGAGGCTGTCTAATGATAATGAAAATATTCCAGCGATATGTGATTTGGTGTTGGCGAGTGGTTTTGTTGCAAACTCGCTAAACTTAGCGTTAGATAATATCATTACGAAAATATTTTCGCTCCATTCCATACATTTCCCAGTTTCATCCGAAAATTGTGGGTTGTTTGTAAATCCTAGTGCAGAATAAAAGTCCACTGACTTTTGAAGATCTTTTACTGCGAGATTGATAAATACTTGCTTTGCCATATTTGATACTTGTTAGGTAATTAAATTGATATACTAAGCTCTATATATTAATCTAATATATACAGAGAGTTGCAATATCGTAATGATATAACAAATGCATTGCAAATTATTTACAATGAAAATCTTACAATATCTTACAGATCTCATGTTTTTTGGGCACATGGGTGTACCGTTGAACATCCAGTCTGAAACGAAGTGGAAGTACCGTATTATCCTCAATATTCATCGGGAGGGATTTCGGGATATTAGCATCTCCAAATCAATTGGCTTTATTGAGTGGTCATTTTCTTTTGAAATAGGGGATTTCTTTTTCAAAAAGGCCTCTAATTGTACTTTAAAAGACAATTGGAGGCTATGTTTTATGAATTTATATTTTTATCTAACAGAAATAATATCAGTCTAATAGATGTAGAGCTAAAGTATTAGAGATAGCTGTTAAATAAAAAAAGGCGGTACTTATCCGCCTTTTTTTAAATGTTAATACTATTTTACTCTGCACAATCCACAACACGCTGTGCGTCTAGATGGATTCCATAGTAAGGGTATGCATCAACTGTTACTGTTGTAGCAGAGCCCTTATAAGTTTTAAACTGTCCAGGAGCTGGATTGCTACTTGGAGGTGGTGCATCGTACCCTTGAATTTTTACAGATTCAGCAACATCCTGAAGTCTTGCTCCATTGAGTGCAGCTAGTGTGATGGTTACTTTGCCATCTACCACTTCTGAGAAAGTTACGGTTCCAACTAAATAATGTTGACCAGCAAAAACATTGATAGGTGTATTAGCTACATAAGGAGTGTAAGTTGCCCAATTGCCTTTCTCTACGTAACGTGGACCTGCAGCCCAAGCTGTTTCGTCATTATAGCATAATTCAACAGGTGGTACATCTTCGCAAATGGCAATGCAATAATCAAATTTCATAAACCAGTTTTTACCAACTTTTTCACCTTCTCCAAAAGCAGTTTCGCTTTGTACTACTTTGCCCTCAACTACTTTCACAACTTCGGCATGAGCGGCTATACACAAACAACCTTCTGGCAATTCGTCAAGTGGAATTTCAAAATAATGGTACGTTTGTAGTTCGCCAAATTCAATCTTGATTGGGAATTGTCCTGGAACAAGATTTCCCGGTTTGTTAACGGGTAGTTTGTCACAAGCACCCACAAAAAGATGAATTGCTTTCATTTTCCAATCACCTGAGGTTTCGTAAGCCACATACAAGTTTTCTTTGTTGTTAACAACATAAACTTTTCCAGCCTCATGATGCTGTCCCGCCAAGAGTCGAACTTCTTGTACATCGCGACAAGGATTAAGGCAAGAGGGAACTTCGACTGAGCGTGTACCTGTGGTAGCGATAACATCGCTATCTCCATCGGTAAGGCTCAATACTTCAGCACTTTGTTCGTCAACCAAATTCAAGTCGTTAGAACAAGAAGTGATGGCAATTGCAGTCATAGCAAAAAATGCGAAAAACAGAACAATTTTCCTCATAAAACAATGATTTTTAAAAGTTTGAAAAATTATTATTTGTTTAAACTTATGCTTTCGGTTATACCCGCATAAAGTTTAGTAATAATATAAACGTATAACAAATATTGTGCAAAATGTTTATGCCTAGAATCTTACAAAATCTTACAAATTCAATTTTTTCATAAAAGAAACGCTTCATTTGCTTGTCTGCATCATTGTTTAAGCTATATATTGATTTGATGAATTAATTTTTCAACATTTTTTCTGAATAAGTATTATAATCAAATTGGATTATAAATTGTGAGCCAATCACTTTTTACTGGTCGGCTATGGATATTTAAAAACCCTCAAAGTGATGTAAATATTAAACTAAACCTGTAACTTTGTATGCATAAATAGATATAATCATTATGGATGTAATTGACT
>JAAYFB010000205.1 GCA_012728465.1 Proteiniphilum sp.
TCTCAGGATTATTCTGCAAGTCGGGCATTGAAGCCTGAAGGAAGTCAAGCCCCATAAATAGGAAAGCGAAACCAAAGATAAACTCACCCAAAGATTTGCTTTTAGACTTTGAAGAGAATATTAGAGGTAACGCCAATCCCATCAGCGGAATTGACAATGCACTGATAGAAAACTTACCAAAGCCAAATAGTGCAATAAACCAAGCTGTAACTGTAGTACCAATATTGGCACCCATAATAACTCCTATCGACTGTACTAGAGACAGCAGTCCAGCGTTTACAAAACTAACAACCATCACAGTGGTTGCCGATGAAGATTGAATTAGTGCTGTAATCAATATACAAGTCAGCAAACCCATCAAACGATTCTTTGTCATTGTTGACAAAATACTTCTGAGCTTATCTCCAGCCATCTTCTGCAGGCCTTCGCTCATAATCTTCATACCGTAGAGAAACAGGCCTAAAGAGCCAACAAGTTTCAAAAAATCAATGATACTATAATCCATTGTCAATTTTTTTGTGTATTTTAGCTGCAAATATAATCGAAATGTATTTAATATTAAAAATATAATATAACAAATAAAATAAATGACTGACACAATAAAGGTGCATTGCCTTAATACAGATGAGTATAAAGAGGTGAAAATTGGTTCATCATTAAAAGAGCTAATTGATATTTTTGGGGTTAAAAAGCCATTTTTAATTGGCAATGCCAAAGTAAACAACAAAACCGAATCACTTTCGTATAAAGTATATCGACCAATAAGAGTGGAATATTTTGATATAAGCGACCAATCGGCAATGCGTACATATGTACGTTCACTTTGTTTCCTTTTAGCAAAAGCCGTGGATGATATAATGCCAAAATCACAAGTATATTTTGAGCATGCAATATCAAAAGGATACTATTTTTATATAAAGAACGGACACTCCGTAACAAAAGATGATCTTCAAAATATAAAAGCAAGAATGCGAGAAATAGTAGATGCTGATATTCCTTTTTTGCAAATTGAAGAAGAAAAAGATGAGGTAGTAAAGCTATTCCACCAAAACAATATGGAGGACAAAGCACTGCTTATCGAAACGTCCGACGACTTGCTATATGCACGATACTCAAAGCTAGATAATTATATAGACTACTATTATGGTTGCTTATTGCCATCTACTGGATATATTAAGCTGTATGATGTGGTGGAATATAATGGAGGTTATCTACTCATTATACCTAACCGTCAAAACCCCGTAGAGCTTGAGCCAGTAATTATGCAGCCTATGCTTCTTCAGGTGTATCGCGAGCATCTTGAGTTTTTAAATATTAGCAATCTAAAAAATGCAGGTGACCTCAATAGGGCAATTCGAAATAATAAAATATCGGAGATAGTTCAAGTTTCGGAAGCATATCAAGCAAACGAAATAAGTGACATCGCAAAAGATATTACACATAGGTATAAAAACAATGGAGCAAGACTGGTCTTAATATCTGGACCATCATCATCGGGAAAAACGACTTTCAGAAAGCGATTAGAAGTGCAGCTATTTGTAAATAGGCTAAAACCTATCGGCCTGTCACTTGACGACTACTTCGTGAATAGAGAAGATAGCCCCACTGACGAAAATGGTGAGAAAGATTATGAGTCATTATATGCCATAGATCTTGATTTATTTAAAGATCACTTAAATAAACTGCTGAATGGAGAGGAAATTGATGTTCCATCATATAACTTTGTGACTGGAAAGAGAGAATATAAAGGGAACAAAATAAAGATGCACGACAGAAGTGTGCTCATAGTAGAAGGAATACATGCACTAAATCCAGAGCTTACAGAGAATATTGCTCGAAACAGAAAATTTATGGCATATATTTCTGCACTAACATCCATATCATTGGATAATCACAACTGGATTCCAGCTTCAGACAATAGATTGCTGAGAAGAATGGTTCGTGACTATAAATACCGTGGATATTCAGCCGAAGAAACTATTTCGAGATGGGACAGCGTGAGGCGTGGAGAAGATAAATGGATTTTCCCTTATCAGGAAAATGCTGATGTAATGCTAAGTTCTGCTATGATATACGAACTTGCAGCCATCAGACGACATGCAGAGCCAATTCTGAGAAGAGTGCCACGCACAGCTCCCGAATATTCAGAGGCACACCGTCTTCTTAAATTTCTTGGCTACTTTAATTATCTCACAGATAAAGAACTTCCACCAACATCACTATTAAGAGAGTTTTTGGGTGGTAGTAGTTTTAGATACTAATTTATTAATATAAAAGATGCAAGACAATAATATCAACGATATAATTTGTGCAATATCATCGCCTCCAGGAATGGGGGCGATTGCTTTGATAAGACTTTCAGGCAAAGGAAGTATTGAACTGACAGACAAAGTATTTTCATCACCTTCAGGTAAAAAACTTATTGAAGCAAAAGCAAATACTGTCAACTTTGGCAGGATTGTAAGCAACGAAGAAGTAATAGACGAAGTACTAGTATCAATATTCCACGCTCCTCACTCTTTCACTGGTGATGAAAGTGTGGAAATATCGTGCCATGGCTCTATATATATCCAGCAAAAGATTGTAGAGACACTTCTTTCACAAGGAGCTAGACTAGCACTAGCCGGAGAGTTTACTAGAACTGCATTTCGCAATGGCAAATTCGACTTAAGTCAGGCAGAAGCCGTAGCCGATCTTATTTCTTCAACATCTAAAGCCTCACACAGAGTAGCAATGAACCAAATGAGAGGTGGATTTGCAGAGAAACTTATGGAGCTCCGCGACAAACTTTTGCAATTTGCATCACTTATTGAACTAGAGCTTGACTTTTCGGAAGAGGATGTAGAATTTGCAAACCGAAATCATCTGTATGAGCTAACTAAGGAGATAGAAACAAAGATTTCATCACTTGCTAATTCATTTCAACTAGGTAATGCGATCAAAAATGGTATCCCCATTGCCATAGTTGGAGAAACCAATGCAGGAAAGTCAACTCTCCTCAATCTTTTATTAAATGAGGATAAAGCAATAGTATCAGACATTCATGGCACCACAAGAGATGTGGTAGAAGACACAGTAAATATTGATGGCATACAATTCCGTTTTATTGATACCGCAGGCATTAGAGACACTACAGATACTATCGAAGCAATGGGTATTGAGCGTACCTTTCAGAAAATTGAACAAGCAAACCTAGTGCTGTGGGTAATAGACTTAACCACTCCCATTGATGAACTAATTGCCCTGTCTGACATCATTCGTCCTAAACTTCAAGATAAAGAGACAATCATCGTATTCAATAAATCAGACTTAATGTCAAATAGTGAAAAATCGAAGAGAGAAAATCTATTTCCTGAGGTTAAGGCTGAGAAAATATTTATCTCTGCGAAGGACAAAGTTAATACTGACAAGCTACAAGAATTATTGATTAAATCAGCTCACATACCTCAAATTGGAGAAAGCGATGTTGTTGTTACAAACCTACGTCACTACGAAGCACTCAACAATGCACTTGAAGCAATATTAAGAGTTAAGGATGGACTTAACACTGAAATTACTGGCGACTTCCTAGCACAAGACATTAGAGAGTGTATGTTTTATTTAGGCGAAATAACAGGACAGATATCTACTGATGAGATATTGGGAAATATTTTCTCTAAGTTTTGTATCGGAAAATAGAATGTATTGGCAAGTAGAATAGGATTATTAAAAAAACAGCAAAATATTAAGAGCAATATCAACCTACAGATCAACGGATTATATTATTATAATCCGTTTTTTTATTTTCTTGATTAATCCTAAAAA
>JAAYFB010000206.1 GCA_012728465.1 Proteiniphilum sp.
GCACTTTCGAACTGCGATAAGAGCAAATTAAACAAAGTGAAAAGTGTGGAAGTAACTATTTACCCAGAAACTGAAGTAGGCAAAGGATTCATGTCTGATATATGGAGTGACTTTCTAGCTTACTCTGATAATATTGAGAATGATAAGCGTGCTATTAATCAAATTATCTTCGAGGGACTAGACATTGATTACCAACGTGGGTATGAATATAGGCTAAAGGCGAAGAAAATATGGATGAGTAATCCTCCTATGGATGTTTCAAATGTGAAATATGTAATCACGAAATTGATTTCGAAAGAAAAAGTGATTACAGAGCCAACCCAAAATATAATTGAAATAACAGTAAAGCCTGAATTGGTGGAATACTTTCAGACATTTCCAAAAAAATATGATGAAAATGGCATACCTATTCAAATAGATGCAATGCTTGCATTTAACACAGAGACCAGTGAGCCTGTGATTATTACTGAAATTGATGGTTTCGATTACGAAGAGGGTAAAGAATACTTATTGGAAGTGAGAAAGATTACCGAACCAGATCCTTTTTCAGTACGATATGAATTGGTTGAGATTAAGGATATAAAAGAGCTTTAGCAAAGTAACGCTTCGTTAAAATAATAAGCATATTGTCATTTTTTTGGCAGTATGCCTATTGAAGTCGTTATGAGCATAATATGAAGTGTTTATACTGTAATTTGTAATTCACTCTAGCCATGCAATCTGTATATTTATACCATTAGATATTCATTTATGTTTATCTTGTCTTAATATTTTATCTATAGTTTTGCCTTTAGCTAATTCATCCACAAGTTTATCCATGTATCTTATCTTTTGCATCATTTTGTCTTCAATATCTTCCACGCGAACTCCGCAAATTACTCCTTTGATAAGATAAGTGTTTGGATTTATGTTTGGTGCTTGATCGAAAAACGCCTCCAAGCTAACTCCATCATCAATTTGCTTTTGTAATGATTGTGCATCATAGCCAGTTAGCCAGAATATTATCTCATTGAGATCATTTATTGTTCTACCTTTCTTCACAATCTTGTTAATGTAAAGAGGATAAATGGTAGAGAAAGGCATAGCTAATATTTTTGGTCCGTTCATTCTAAATCATTTTGTTGTTTTGTGCATAAATGCAAGTGCAAATATCACAATATTCATATCAATAGCAAGCGATAAAAAGTAAAAAAGCATAATTAACGCCTTCAAACAAACATAAAACAAAATTATGCATAAAAAGATACTACTAGATAATTACTCCATTACTAATTTTAGTAGTTTTGCTAATCATTAATTTTATTTATTTGCAATTATATGAAACATTTGCTATTTACACTAATTCTATTTATCACTTCGTCTATGGCTATCGTGGCACAAACTACAGTAGTGAAAGGAGTATTAATCGACGCTGCAAATCAGGAGCCTCTTCCCTATGCAACTATATCGATTGCTACTGAAGCGATACCAAATAAGTCTATAAAAAAACTCGCCACCGATGATAAAGGAAAATTCTCAACAAGCTTAAATGAAGGGAAATATATTCTATCATTTCAATTTGTGGGAATGAACGAAGCAACACAAAATGTTGAGATAAATGCTGCAGAGAAAAGCAAAGATCTTGGAAAAATTGAAATGACTGAAAGCTCAACAGAATTAGAAGAGGTGAGCGTTGTGGCTCAGCGTCCATTAGTAAAAGTTGAAATTGATAAACTAACTTATAGCACAAAGGATGATCCAGAAGCTACCACATCGTCAGTGTTAGATATTTTGCGAAAAGTGCCATTAGTTACAGTAGATGGTGATGACAATATTCAATTGAAGGGTTCATCTAGCTTTAAAATATATCTTAATGGAAAGCCTTCTAATATGATTACAAGCAACCCTTCGCAAGTGTTGAAGAGTATGCCTGCAAATAGCATAAAAGATATTGAAGTGATAACCGATCCTGGTGCAAAATATGATGCTGAAGGTGTAGGTGGTATAATAAACATTATTACTGATAAGAGAGTGGACGAAGGTTATTCTGGCTCTGTGGGTGGTAATGGTGACACCTTTGGTGGATGGGGTGGTAATGCATATCTATCATTAAAATATGGCAAGTTTGGCTTTACAGGAAATGGAAGCTACTATCAACATAAAATGCCCGAATCAACATCTAAATCTATAAGAGAGGAGTTTGCCCCAAGCTTAGAGAACACTCTTACGCAGGATGGAATTTCTACTAACAAAGGTGGAGGACTATATTTTAATACACAGCTAAGTTATGAGCCCGATACGCTTAATTTATTCAACGTATCGGTTGGCAGATATGGAGGTAATTTCAATTCATTATCTACTAATGAAGCTAGATCTATAGGAGCGAGAGAATTTTATTACCTTCAAAGCAATAACTCAAAAGGCACTTACGGTTCGATAAACGCATCGGCCGACTATCAGCGTAGCTTTAAGAAAAAAGGTGAATTACTGACCGCTTCATACAGATTTGAAAAAGATCCTAATGACAATGAATTTGAATCTATTTATGAAGATGTAACGGGTGATGACTTTTATTACCCAAAAGGCTATCGTCAAAAAAGCATTAATGATGCTGGAGGTATTGAACATACTGCACAAGTGGATTATGTGAACCCAATTAACACAAAGCATAATATTGAAGTGGGTGCAAAATATATTTTCCGTGATAATTCGAGTCGTGGTGATAACACATTCCTCAATCCAGAACTAAATGGTACATCGTGGCAAGAAGATTTGGCACGCAAGAATGATCTGGACCACACGCAAAGAATATTTTCGGGATATGCTGGCTATGCTTTCAAAGCAAGTAAGTTTGGATTTAAAGTAGGATTAAGGGGTGAAAACACAAACCAAAATATTTTGTTTATGACGTCGGAAGATGACTCGGAAGTGAAAACTAATTTCTTCGATGTTGTTCCATCGGCTGCTTTTTCATACCAATTGGGAATGACAAAGACTTTACGCTGGGGATATAATATGCGTATCTCACGACCAGGTATTTGGTACCTAAACCCATATATAAATGACTCAGATCCAAACAATATAAGATATGGAAATCCTAACTTGGATGCAGAGCAAACACACAACTTTAACGTTACATTTGGCTCGTTTGGGCCTAAGCTTAGCTTAAATGCAACCGCAAGCTACTCTTTCTCTGAAAATGCTATCTCGCCATTCATTTTTATTGATGAAGATGGTGTAACCAACAACACATACAGCAATATTGGTAAGAATCAATCAGTGCGACTGAATGGTTATACAAGTTGGACACCTATTCAGTTGATAAGATTGACTCTTAATGGTAACCTAAGCTATGTAGATTTGCAGAGCACAATAGATAGTAACCTAAAAAACAGCGGATTTTCGGGAGGTGGATTTGCAGGATTAACTCTTACATTCCCAAAAGATTTTAGAGTAAATGCTCATGGAGGTATGTTCTCACAGGGAATTAGTTTGCAAACTAAAGGCTCTACATTCTATTTCTATTCGCTAGGAGCAACAAAAAGCTTGTTGAATAAAAAGCTAGATATCTCTTTTAATGTGAATTCTCCTTTCCATAAAAATAGAAAATTCAGTAGTACTACTACAGGCAAAGGCTTCACAAACTACTTTGAATCAATCCGTCCGATGCGAAGTGCACGGCTATCTGTTACTTACAGATTTGGAGATTTGAAACAATCGGTAAAAAGAGTTTCTCGTACAATATCCAATGAAGACTTGATGCAAGGTGGCTCGGGTGGTGAAGGTGGTTCAGTAGGCGAAGGTGGACAATAGGTCTCATGTAATAATATAATTAAAGAGAGTGTGGTGAATGATTTTACCACACTCTTTTTTCGATCTTCTATTTGGTATAGCTATCTTTGAGCAAAATTAAAGATAAATATTATTATATGCGAATTGACATTATCACCGTATTGCCCGAAATGCTAGATGGACCTATTAATACTTCTATACTTAAGCGTGCACAAGATAGGGGACTAGTAGAGTTTGGCGTACATAACTTACGCGACTATACGCTAGACAAGCACAATCGAGTGGACGACTATCCCTATGGTGGCGAAGCTGGTATGGTGCTACAGATTGAACCTATCGATAGATGTATATCGGCACTAAAGGCGAAGAGAGATTACGATGAAGTGATATTTACTACACCTGATGGAGAGCAATTTGTGCAAGGAACTGCTAATGAGTTATCACTGAAACAGAATATCATTATCTTATGTGGACACTATAAGGGTGTTGATTATAGAGTGCGTGAGCATTTGATAACTCGAGAGATATCGATAGGAGATTTTGTGCTAACAGGTGGTGAGCTTGCTGCTGCCATCATTGCAGATGCTGTGGTAAGGATAATTCCAGGAGTAATTGGTGATGAACAATCGGCCCTTTCAGATTCTTTTCAAGATAACTTGCTGGCACCTCCAGTTTATTCTCGTCCAGCAGAATATAAAGGATGGCGCGTACCCGATATACTTCTTTCTGGACACGAACGAAAGATAGCAGAGTGGAAGTTGGATCAATCGCAGGAGCGAACAAAGAGATTGAGACCCGACTTACTAAAGTAATACACACACTGAGCCAAAACGTTCTAATGATTTGGCTCTTTTCTTAAATTAATAACAAGATCAGTTTTGAAGATAGACTTAAAAAGAACAGCATACCCCATTTTGATTGCCGTTTCGTTTGCTCACGCACTAAATGACTTGATTCAGGGTATTATTCCTGCATTATATCCACAGTTAGAGCAAAAATTTAGCTTGTCCATGGCACAGATTGGGTTCATTACATTATGTTTTCAACTTTCGGCATCAATATTTCAACCCTTAGTTGGTTTTTATACAGATAAGCATCCTAAGCCTTTTTCGCAAGTGGTGGGTATGTTCTTCTCATCGTTAGGTATTGTTACACTTGCTTATGCTCCCACCTATATGTGGGTCTTAGTTGGTGCTACATTGGTGGGAGTGGGCTCGTCGGTGTTTCATCCAGAGTCGGCTCGAATAGCCTTTTTGGCTTCGGGCGGAAAGCGAAGTTTCGCTCAATCTATTTTTCAAATTGGTGGCAACACGGGTGTAGCACTATCGCCACTTCTGGTGGCATTAATTGTTATACCGAATGGTCAACAACACGTTGTCTGGTTTCTGGCCTTTGCATTGCTAGCCATGTTGATTATGACATACATCGGTGTGTGGCGCAAAAAGGTTATACAGGTGTTCCAATCGGCTAAACAGACCAAAGTGGTACTTCCCAATCTTACTAATCGACAGGTTAATTTGTCAGTTGCAATATTATTGATGCTTATCTTTTCCAAATATTTTTATGTGGCAAGTATAACAAGCTTTTTTCAGTTCTACACGCTCGATAAATTTAATTTCACAGAGGTGCAGGCACAGGTGTATTTGTTTTATTTCCTAATTGCAGCCGCATTTGGCACACTATTGGGAGGATATTTCGGAGATAAGTTTGGACGTAAGCCCATCATTTGGTTCTCAATACTAGGTGCTGCACCATTCACTTTGGCAATGCCCTATCTTAACGCTACGTTTACGGCTATCTTTATCGTAATCATTGGATTGATTGTTTCTTCTGCTTTTCCAGCTATCATTGTATATGCTCAGGAGTTGTTGCCAAAGAAGTTGGGTATGGTATCAGGCCTATTTTATGGTTTCGCTTTCGGTATGGGAGGTTTAGGCTCGGCAGTGCTTGGCTTTGTGGCCGACAAAACTAGCATTGAGTTTGTATATCACATTTGCGCTTATTTGCCACTTATTGGGTTGATCGCTTACTTTTTGCCTAATCTGAAGAAGGTTGGGACGAAGGAGGAGTAAGGATGTTATCTACTGAAATTTATTTCATTAACCCCTCCGCTTCGCTCGTCCCCTTTGAAAAAGTGGACAGTTGCTGTCTGCAAACAGATTAATATTCCTACAATATCATGATCTCTCAATCATTGATTGACACACAATGATGAAATATTGATGTGCGCCACTCTTCCCTTTTTTAAAGGGAAGTACCCGAAGGGGGATGGGTTAATAATAAATATCATAACATTTTTCCCATATAATTAATACCATTATATTTGTATTTATACCATCTTATAATTCTGTTCAATCTATGAAACTATTTAATAAAGAGTCGTATAAAGATAATAGAAGAGCATTGCGTAAAAGAATGACTCCTGCTGAAATTGCATTATGGACTATGATAAAAGGGAGGCAACTAAATGGGGAGAGGTTTTTACGTCAATATAGCGTGGGGGCATATATTGTAGATTTTTATTGTCCTAAATATGGTTTAGCAATTGAATTGGACGGAGAACCACATTTTGATGAAGATAATATTAATAAAGACAAACAGCGAACAAAGTATTTATTGTCTGTCGGTGTAAGGGTGTTAAGGTTTGAAAACTTTGAGGTATTTGATTATCCACAACGGACTTTAGATGAAATTGAAAAGTATTTATATAGTGGTGAGATTCCAGAGAACTTACTGTTGTAGAATAAAGTAATATAAATTGGTTGTTACATTATTTCATTAACCCCTCCGCTTCGCTCGTCCCCTTTGAAAAAGTGGACAGTGGCTGTCTGCAAACAGATTAGTATTGCTACAATATCATGAACTCTCAATCATTGATTAATACACAATGATGAAATGTTGATGTGCACCATTCTTCCCTTTTTTAAAGGGAAGTGCCCGAAGGGGGATGGGTTAATAATAAATGTCCTAACATTTTTCCCATATAATTAATA
>JAAYFB010000207.1 GCA_012728465.1 Proteiniphilum sp.
ATCGAGGATATGCTTGAAACTGAAATCCCCGTAGTGCATCCCGAAATGACATTAGGGGATGTGGTGAAGGTGATATCAACAAGCAATCGTAATATATTTCCCGTAGTTGATGATGAAAATAAGCTACGTGGGTTAGTTCTAATAAATGATATTCGAAACATTATGTTCCGCCCTGAGTTGTACGATAGGTTTAAGGTGAGCAAGTTTATGGTTGGTACACCAGCTATTATTAAAATAGATTCCTCTATGGAAGATGTTATGAATACTTTTGAAGATAGTAAAGCATGGAACCTTCCCGTAGTTGATGCTGATGGGGTTTACAAAGGAATACTTTCTCAATCCACTGTGTTCAATTATTACCGTGATGTGCTGGTTGAGAATTACTCGGAGGAGGATGAGTGATTGTATCCCTACCTCACCAACACCTTAATCGTCTCTCTCTTCCCCTCGGCTTCCACTTTTACAAGGTAAACCCCCGTTTGAGGTATTATTAGAGGGAGTGTTATTCTATTGATGCTTCCATCAGAAGTACCTTCCATAACTATGCGCCCCGAAGTATTGTATAGCTTCCACGAAATTATATCTCTATTAGATTCAATAAATATTCGCTTTGACTCCTTGTCATAAAAAGCCTTGGTTTCTGTTTTGCTAGGTTTGGTATTTGGGTTTGGGTCCAAGCCGTCTCCAATGACGTATGGTGCAATCATTAATGAAGTATTCATAGGGCTCTCTATCATTTCAGATGCCTTTAGCCATTCGGTTGAGGTTTTTATCCATGTTGTATTTGGGTATATAGAGCCTCGTTTGCGAGGCAATACATTCATCACGCTGAAACCATCTGTTGCTTGCGAATTGTCGGAATATGAGACATAAAACTTTCCTGATACAGTTATGGGATTATTAAAACGAAGATAATTCTCAACATTATTGTTCATGTTTCTTGATGCTTCACCAATTATCCCATCTTCGTAGTACTTAAACGAGTAGTTTAGCTTTTGTTCATGAATAAGAGTGCCTGGTGCACCATTATTATCATTATAAATTTTAATTCGGATGTTTAAATTTTGAGCATCACTGGTTTTGGGCGATGTGATAAACACACCCTGTAGCTTTTTGTTGTCCTTAGAGTAAAACTCCTCAGCAAATTCTTTGTAACCATAAGTGTTATTGGTGGCAAATAGAGGAACGGAATTGTGGTATGATTGCATTATTTCATCATTAACAAGAAGGTTTGCGCTTTTGGTGTAAGGATTATTTGAATATGGGTTGTGCCCATCAATTGTTAGTGTGCCAGTATTATTAGGATCCAAAATAGACTTTAAGGGATTAATGGTAATTATTGTATCTGTATATTCCCATACTTTGTTAAGCGAGGCATATAAGTCTGGCCCTTTAGGTCCTGAACAGTGTGATTCGCCACCAGTAAGTGTGCCTACAATTCTTTTTTTATTATCTAGCAGTGGCGAACCCGATGAGCCTCCCTCGGTGGCAGCTACATCCCATGCCCTCACAGCCCAGTGAGCTTGTGGCTCCATGTTGTATGGTGGTGCTGTGCCAAATGAGCCAATTGCTAAACGATCTTCTTCTACAGCTACTTTCTTTATCCCGCCATTGGGGTGGTGTATGCCATGATAAGGTGTTTCATTACTGTTGTTTGTTGCATTCCAGCCTAAATAATATGGTTGGTATTCAGCAGGCGGTGTCTCTTTAAATCTCAGAAGAGATATATCGTGCCTTTCACTCACAAAAACTGAATCTAGGGATGCCATTGTCATTTGCACATTGCCACGAATTTCGCTATTGCAATTGGGAGATTGATAACCAAAGAAGGCGACTATACTTCCAGCTACTTTGTCGTAGTGCCACTCTCCTTTTGCTCCGTAATCTTTCCAACTTTGCTTATTGTTGTATCCATAATCATTATTGATGCAATGACTTGCTGTGATTAAGTAGGGAGTGCCATCGTTGTCAACATTGTTGATAAGTGCTGCCGTGCAATATGTATTTCCGTTAATTATGATAGCTACTACACCACTGCCTGCCTCTATATCTTCGGGATAGCATACAATGTTGGGGTGGCAACTTTGCTTAGGGTCTCGAGGCTCTGTGGCTCTAAATATTCCCATAAAGTCGTGATTTATCTCGCCTATCTCCACCTCACCATTAAATGATGCATTGGCAGGCTCTTGATATTCAACAATAACTTCATCACCCTCGATGGGCTGAATGGGCAACAAGCCCACATCACTATTGTTGTGGTGAGTAAATGAGCCTAAAATCTCCGATTGGTCGGCATTGTACACAAATAGCTGTGCCCCTTCGGGTACGTTAAACTTCGAAAATAGTATGTTTAATGAATAAGCCTTTGAGGAACGCAAGCCTACACGCCACACTTTGGTGCCGTCGAGTGTGGTGAATGTAACCCCTGAGTTTTTTGGCGAAATATTTACATAGAACTTGTGGGCAAACTCTAAGCTCTTGAAATCCTCGTTATCTTGTTGTGACCTCCACAATGCTGATTGGTTATCAATAGGTTCCATCTCTATAAATGGAACATTAGTAGATATTGAAGTTCGAGTATATGATGAGACATCCAATGGTAGTGGATGGCCACCATAACTCATTTGTGCAAATATATATGTGGGGCACAGAAGCAATGCAATAAAAAGTATGAGATATGTATTTGGTTTAAATATGCTATTCATAATCATAATTAATGTTCACGTATAATGTCACAAACACAAAAGTAAGATGTTTTTGGGAATTTGAATTGTTTTTAATGAAATATTGATGGCTTTAGTTTATAATTCGAGTTGAGTGTTTGGAAAAAATATCTGTCAATAACAAATGACACTTAGAGACTTTTGGTTTTAAGGCTGTCGATGTCACTTGACATTGGTGAGGGTATATTCCGTAGCTCTTTAAGTGTGTTGTTTATTTATTCAAATCATGCATTCTTAGTTATATCCACCTATGTTGCAGATCGAATATTAAGCACAAACACACCAATAACTAACCACGCAAACCTCAAACTAAATGGTTTTGCCCCAATCGCAAACCACATTGGGTCAATTCCAAATGGAATTACTCCAATCGCAAACCACAATGACAAGATTCCAAATGGAATCATATAAATGTGGTACGCGATTTAACACAATCATTTTGAATTGCCAAAATGTCTTAACACAAAATCAAC
>JAAYFB010000208.1 GCA_012728465.1 Proteiniphilum sp.
AATTTATCAAGAAGGGGTTTTTTAAAAACCTCAGCTATTGCAGGAGCAGTAGGTGCAATTGGAACTGGTACAACTGGATTTTTAACATCATGTACTGGTGGCGGTGATGGTTCAAGTGCTGCTAATAAGCCTATAAAGCAACCAGGAACATATTATGTTCCTAACTTGGTTGACTTAGCCGATGATGGTAAAGAACTAAAGGCAGGCGTAGTGGGTTGTGGCGGTAGAGGATCAGGTGCTGCTATGGATTTTCTGAACTCAGCAAACGGTGTAACTATTGTTGCATTAGGTGATGTTTTTCAAGATAAAGTTGATGGTTTAGCTGATAAGTTGAAAAAAGATAAAAATATTGATGTTCCAGCTGACAAGCGTTTTGTGGGCTTGGATGCTTACAAACAAGTTATTGATAGTGATATAGATGTTCTTATCGATTGTACTCCTCCTGTATTTCGTGCAGAGCATTTTAAATATGCAGTTGAGAAGAATAAACATGCTTTCCTAGAGAAACCAATTTGTGTAGATTCAGTGGGGTATCGTACTATCGTTGCTACTGCTAAACAAGCTCAAGCTAAGAACTTGAAAGTGGTAACAGGAACACAACGTCACCACCAACGTAGCTATGTAGAGTCGTACAAACAAATTATGGACGGTGCTATTGGTGAAATCACTGGTGGTGTTGTTTATTGGAATCAAAGTATGCTTTGGTACCGCGAAAGACAACCAGGATGGAATGATTTTGAATTCATGGTACGTGATTGGGTAAACTGGAAGTGGCTTTCGGGTGACCATATTGTAGAGCAACACGTTCACAATATAGATGTGTTTACATGGTTCTCTGGATTGAAACCTGTAAGTGCTGTTGGTTTCGGTTCACGCCATAGACGTATCACTGGTGATCAATATGATAACTTCAGCATTGACTTCGTTATGGAGAATGGTATTCACTTACATAGTATGTGTCGTCAGATAGATGGCTGTGCAAGTAATGTTAGTGAGTTTGTTCAAGGAACTAAGGGTTCATGGACTAGTGAAGGTGGTTGCAAAATTAAAGACCTCGAAGGAAATATTGTATGGGAATTTAATTACGACGATGAGAAAGCAAACTTCAAACAAACTAATCCATACACACTAGAGCATGTGAATCTAGTCAATAGCATTCGTAAGAACGAGGCTTTAGAGCAAGCATCAGAAACAGCTATTTCAAACATGGCTGCTATAATGGGACGTGAGTCGGCATATACAGGGGCAAAAGTTAAATGGGATGAGATGATAGCGTCTGATAACAACTATATGCCAGCTGATATAAACATTGGTAAAATGGATATGAGTACATTTACTGTACCTGTGCCAGGTTCATCTAAATAAAAATAACTATGTCTATTGATAGAAGAAAGTTTATTAAAACATCACTTGCTAGTGCTACGGCTATAGGAGTGGGTAATTCAATAAAGGCTTCAACAAATATATTATCTACAGATAAGGCACCTCAGTATCCAATAAAGTCACAACTTAAAATTTCATTTCAAGAGGGCACAGCTCCTGGAGCTAACCTAAATGAGAAGTTTGACTACATGGAGAAACATGGTGTTGTTGGTTTTGAACCTCATGGTGGTAATATCACTAAGCGTCTGCCTGAATTTAAAGAAGCTCTCAAAGGACGTAATATTGATGTTAGTGCAATATGTGCTGGATTCAAAGGTTTTGTACTTTCAACTGATGCGGCTGTACGAAAACAATTCCGTGACACTATGGAAGAGATTATAATTGCTGCAGGTGAACTAGGATCGGTAGGTGTTATTATGGTTCCTGCTTTCAATCAACAAGTGCCAGTAATGCCTCACAATCAGGAAACTCGCGATTTTATGTGTAAGGAGCTAGATGATTTAGGATCTTTTGCTCATAAGCATGGTACAACTATTATCTTAGAACCACTCAATAGGCGCGAGGCTTTTTATTTGAGACAAGTTGCTGATGCAGCATCTATTTGCCGTGATATTAACAATCCTGGGGTAACTTGCCTAGGAGACTTTTGGCATATGACTCATGAAGAGACAAGTGATATGGCTGCGTTTATTTCTGCAGGTGAATACTTATCACATGTTCATATGGCAAGCCGTAAGCGTAGAAGTATGCCTGGAGAGGATGGAGAAGCTGATAATTATATTGATGGCTTCAAAGGACTGAAGCTTATTGGTTATGATAAATTTGTTAGCTTCGAGTGTGGATGCCAAGGCGATAGAAATATTGTTGTTCCTGAAGCATTAGCACTATTGCGTATGCAATGGGAGATGGCATAGGCTGGCAAATAAGTATTAGTTATATAAATGAGCGAGGGTGTTTTTACTCTCGCTCATTCTGTTTTTAAGTGGTTATGCACTAATGTGGGAATATTTTTTTAATTTTGTATGTTGATTCCTCTTCGATCTAGAAAACATGGTATCTATTTAGGGAAGAGAGAGGGTCATATCTGAAAAATAAATTCGATATGTTTAATTATAAGAACGAAGAGGCAATAGTACTCTTCTCAGGTGGACAAGACTCTACTACTTGCCTTTATTGGGCAAAACAGACTTTTAAAAAAGCTCATGCTTTATGCATTTTATATGGGCAAAGACATTCGCTTGAGGTGGATATAGCTCGTAATATTGCTGAAGAGGCAGGAGTGTCATTTCAATTACTTGATGCTCCAGTTATTTCGCAGCTTGCTCCGAATAGTCTTACTGATTCGTCTATTGAGATGGATAAAGAGCAGCCTGAAGGTTCATTCCCAAATACATTTGTACCAGGGCGCAATCTTTTATTTCTTACATTCGCAGCCACTATTGCTTATGCAAAAAATATTAGACACTTAGTTATTGGTGTTTCGGAAGCTGATTATAGTGGCTATCCAGACTGTCGTGACAACTTTATCCACTCTGCAAATGCAACTCTTAACCTAGCTATGGATAAGAATTTTAGAATTCATGCTCCTTTAATGAGTTTAGACAAAATGGGAGTGTGGCGTGTTGCTGATGAGCTAGGAGTGTTTGATGTTGTCAGAAATAAAACTCTTACATGCTATAATGGCATCATAGGTGAAGGATGCGGAGTATGTCCTGCGTGTTTATTGAGAAATAAAGGATTAGAAAAATATTTATCAACAAAATAAAACCTTTGTCTTAGAACAATCACAATTAATTCATAAATCAAAATGAGAAAAATTATTTTTATGCTTACATCATTATTCCTGTTAGGTGCTTGTACAGGCAAAACGTCACAGCCTGCTAGTAACGCATCAGCAGAGCAGGACGTTCCAGATGCATCTTTTGAATACAAAGTGGATAAGTTTGCAGATGTTGAAATCTTACGTTATTATGTGCCAGGGTTTAAAACATTGCCACTAGAACAAAAAGAATTAATCTATTATCTATCGCAAGCAGCATTAGAGGGGCGTGACATTTTATGGGATCAACATAATAGCTTGAACTTAACCATTCGTAGAGTGTGTGAGGCGTTATACGAAAACTATATGGGTGACAAGTCATCAGAAGATTGGAAGAATTTTGAGACATATTTAAAACAAATATGGATGGCTAATGGTGTTCACCATCATTACTCGGAAGACAAGATTATGCCTAAGTTCTCTCAAGAATATTTCGTGTCTATAGTAAAAGGAGTTGACCCAGGTCGTATGCCATTTAGAGACGGTATGGCTGCGGATGAGACATTAAATGAGATTTTACCATTGATGTTCGACCCAAAGGTTATGCCAAAGAGAATGAATCAGGCATCTAATGCTGATATTGTGGCAACGTCAGGTATTAATTTCTATGAAGGTGTAACACAAAAGGAAGTTGAGGACTTTTATAATGCAATGAAAGATCCTAACGATAATACACCTATATCATATGGATTGAATAGCAAAGTAGTGAAGAAGGATGGTTTAGTCACTGAAGAGGTATGGAAAATTGATGGTATGTATGGTAAAGCTATCGAGCGTATCGTTGGTTGGTTAGAAAAGGCAGAATCAATTGCAGAAAATGACTCTCAAAAAGAAGTAATCAATACTCTTATCAGTTATTACAAAACTGGTGATTTGAAAACATATGATGACTACTCAATTAAATGGGCGCAAGATACTTTATCTAGAGTTGACTTCATTAATGGATTTACTGAGGTGTATGCTGACCCACTTGGAATGAAGGGTACATGGGAATCTTTAGTTAACTTCAAAAGTGAAGAGGCTTCGAAGCGTACAGAAATAATTAGTGCAAATGCTCAATGGTTTGAGGATAACTCGCCAATGGATAGTAGATTCAAAAAAGAGGAGGTAAAAGGTGTATCAGCAAAAGTAATTACCGTTGCGATGCTCGGTGGTGATTGCTATCCAGCTACTCCTATCGGTATTAACTTGCCTAACTCTGATTGGATTCGTCGTGATCATGGCTCTAAATCAGTAACTATTGATAATATAACTTCTGCATACGAGAATGCAGGACGCGGTAGTGGTTTCAATGAAGAATTTATGTGGAGTGACGTAGAGCGTGAGCAGTCTGCTCAATATGGTATCCTTACGGATAATTTGCATACAGACCTACACGAGTGTTTAGGACACGGTTCGGGTAAGCTTTTACCAGGTGTAGATAGTGATGCACTTAGAGCATATGGTTCACCGCTTGAAGAAACTCGTGCCGACCTATTTGCACTTTACTATTTAGGTGATGCAAAGTTGGTTGAACTAGGATTGTTGCCAAATGAAGATGCTTATAAGGCTGAGTACTATAAATATATTATGAATGGTGCTATGACACAACTTACAAGAGTACAACTTGGTAAGGATATTGAACAAGCACATATGCGTAATCGCTCGCTAATCTCTAATTGGGTTATCGAAAAAGGTAAAGCTGACAAAGTAGTTGAACTTGCCGAGCGTGATGGCAAAACATTTGTTGTAATAAACGATTATGCTAAGGTTCGTGAACTATTTGGTACGCTTTTGGCAGAAGTGCAGCGCATCAAGTCTGAAGGTGATTTCGAAGCAGGGAAAGCATTGGTTGAGGCTTATGGTGTTAAGGTAGATCAGAAATTACACAAAGAGGTGCTTGACAGATATGCGGGACTTAATTTAGCACCTTACAAAGGTTTTGTCAATCCAGTGTATAAGCTTGTAAAAAATGCTGATGGCAAAGTTACTGATGTAACAGTATCTTATGATGAGGATTATGTAACACAGCAATTGCGTTACTCTAGTCAATACTCTGTTCTTCCTCACAAAAACTAAACAATTGCCTACAAATAGGCATTATATATAAAATAAGCGTTTTGGATAATCCGAAACGCTTATTTTTAATTATACGTAATACTTACAACTGCAATACTGTAACTAACTATGAACTACGACGAAACATTAAATTACTTATATAACCAAATGCCCGAGTTTCAACGCATAGGTCATTTAGCATACAAACCTGGGCTGGATAATAGCTACAAGCTTGACGCTATTTTTGAGAGGCCTCATACTCGTTATAAAACTATTCACGTAGGAGGAACCAATGGAAAAGGCTCAACCTCGCATTTGATAACCTCCATTTTGATACAATCGGGTTACAAAGTGGGGCTTTACACATCTCCACACCTTATTGATTTCAGAGAACGAATTAGGGTAAATGGTGAGATGGTATCAAAAGAGTATGTAATTGAGTTTGTGGAAAAGTATAGAGCACAGTTTGAGCCGGTAATGCCTTCGTTTTTTGAACTTACTATGGAAATGGCTTTTAAATACTTCGAGGAGCAGGAAGTGGATGTGGCCGTGATTGAGGTGGGACTTGGAGGGCGATTAGATAGTACAAATATTATTAGTCCAGAGATGTGTGTGATTACAAATATCGGTTTTGATCATGTTCAGTTTCTTGGTAACAGCCTTGAAGCCATTGCTCGCGAAAAGGCTGGGATTATTAAGCCACACACTCCAGTAGTAATAGGTGAGGCATCAGATCAAAATATTAGAAATGTATTTGTCAATAAAGCTGGTCAAGAGGAAGCTCCAATAATATTTGCAGAGGAGGAGATTATAGATTTTGTTTCAAAAAGAGATGAAGATTGTTTGCATTTTAGTGGTGGAGGATTTAATAACATTAAGTCGCAACTAAATGGATTAGCACAAGAGAAGAATGCTAGAACAGTTATTACTGCGATTAAAGAACTTAAAAAAATAGGATATAGTATTACTGATGACGCCGTATATACAGGATTTGAAAATGTTGTAAGGTTAACAGGTCTGATGGGGCGTTGGCAGCAATTGTCTGACAAGCCAAGAATAATTTGCGACACAGGTCATAACTCACATGGTATAAAATATATTGTGGAGCAGTTGCGAAATGAGCAATATGATAATTTGCACATAGTTTTTGGTATGGTAAATGATAAAGATGTGTCGTCAGTTTTAGAACTTGTGCCTAAGGATGCTAAATACTACTTTACTAGAGCTTCAATAGAACGTGCACTTACTCCAGAAGAAATTGCGAAAAAAGCATTAGTATATGGCCTTCGTGGAGATACCTATGATAATATAAAACAAGCCATAGATGCGGCAAAACAAAACGCCGATGAAAATGATTTAATCTTCATCGGCGGTAGCTCGTTTATTGTGGCTGATGCGCTGCCTTACTTCGTCTAGTTTACCATATTAGTACAACGCGGAAGTTGTAGTTGTTTGGTGCATAATTGTCTTTAGCTAAATCAGATTCTTTGATATAAAACCCAACAGTGCTTGGGTTGCCTAGTTGAAAATCGCAACTTATTGTTTCTGTAAAGATAATGTCATTTCCATTATTATCCTGTCCGTCGTAGTACGTATTTACGTATGGAAGTGGTATTTGTACTTCATCTTTTCCCTGCTCTCCTAAAAATACATATCCAAGAGCAGCACCTTCTTCATAAACAAACTCAGTGAGCTCAGGTAAGTCTGAAAAAACTTGCCATTGCTCAGCTTTGTCATTCCATTTCCAATCTCCTTCCTTTACTTCAATATTTACTATCTTCCATTTTGTGAAATCTAAGTCTATCTCCTTATCGTAATCTCTAATTGCTTGTTCGATTAATTTCCTTACCTCGTACTCACTAAGGTAGTCATCGTACGTAGTGCAAGAGTTTACTGTAAATAGTAACACTATAAATGCAAGTCCTGCTAGTAGTCTTCTTTTCATAATTTGTTATTTCTATATTTATTATTATTTCTATATCTAAAGCTGTGTAACTATCAATATAACAATGACACATAATATTTGTTGAGGTTTAAAATAATACTTATAACAAAGATATAAACAATTTGTCTTTTTTATGACATAATGTGCCCATTATCAGTAATTAAGTTGACAAATAGAAGGAAAGGTTGTCATTTCATCATAATATTATTGTCATGATGTATTAAAACCTTTTGTTATTAAAATCTACTTATTATCTTTGTTGAGAATAAAATTCAATGCGTCGTCTGTTGCCTAGATATTTGTTTTAATTTTCGAAGCAAAAGCAACAGAGTAATATTTAAAAAATTATCATGACATTTGATTGGAATTGGTGGCTTGAGTTATTTGCTGCAACATTAGGGGTGCGGAGTGTTTGGTATGCGCGTAAAGAAAACATATTAGTATTTCCGTTCGGGATTGTCAATGTTCTTATCTACATATACATCTGTTTTGCTGCTAGGCTTTATGCTAATGCTGGTATAAACATGGTGTACTTTATATCCAATGCTTTTGGTTGGTATATGTGGGGGAAAAATGATGATGGCGAGAGTAGGGTAGAAATAGCTCATAAC
>JAAYFB010000209.1 GCA_012728465.1 Proteiniphilum sp.
AATATGAATTCGAGGCTTTTTTGAAAAAGTAAGCCCTCATATCATGATAATGTTCGATTTAAACTTGTCAAGCTAATCGATTTGCAGCTACACAACCCAGTATGGTAGGGTGTCCAAAATAATGTACCTGTTTTTGCATAGAAATAAGCTATTATTTTTATTCGGTATTTATTGCATATATGACTGATAATTAGTATCTTTACTAGGTATAATCAACATAATTATAGTAATGAAAAAGACTAATAAAGAAGCCGAAATTGCTCGTCTAAAACGTGAACTTTCTGATGCAAATAAACAAATAAAGAAACTATCTAAGAATTCAGATAAACTCCAAGAGAAGTCAAAAGAAAAGATAGCCAATTTGCAGAAAGAAATTAAAAAAAAAGACGTGCTCAGAATTATATTGACAAAAGAACAAGAACAATTACTTTCAAACCTATCGAAAGACATAAATATTCTGAAATTGTTGTCAGATTAAGCAATATGCTTTATACACGTGTAAACTGTGGCTTACGACAGGTTGTAGAGATTTTAAATGTCCTGGATGATGTTTTTGAAGGCTTATTAGGTACTATTCCCTGTTATAATAGCATTGAGAATTGGGTGAAAAAATGTGGCTTGAAAGTGTATGAGACCGCATCTGAAGAATTACATGGCACACAGTATGCACAAATTGTTGATGAAAGTATGATGATGGGTAGTGAAAAACTGTTGCTAACGATTGGCATTCCAGCAGACCATCAAGGCAGACCATTGAATTGTTCTGATGCCAATATCCTTGGCATTGCTGTTGCTGAAAGCTGGAGTGGTGAGGGTGTAGGAAATGAGTTGAGTAAAGCATCTAAAAGAGTTGGAAACGATCCAGATTATGTAGTTAGTGATAATGCATCGATTATGAAAAAAGGCGTGAGGTGTGCAGGGTTTAATCATCATTACGATATTAGCCATTCTTTGGGGATGTTTTTAGAAAGAGAGTACAAGCAAGAACCTGATTTTGTAGAATATCTTAAATTGATAAGTAATTCAAAAAGAATCCATAATATGAAAAAGATAGCCTACCTTCTTCCTCCTACACAACGCACTATATCACGTTTTCTTAATCTTTCAAGTTGGGTTAAATGGTCATCTAAAATGCTAGAAGTCTACCACTCATTGAGTCCATATGAGAAGGAGGTTTTTTCATTTATCCCTGCAAATGCTTCACTCATTGATGAGTTATCGGAAGTAATGGTTTGTATAAATAAAATTGAATACATTTTCAAACATAATGGATTGTCAAAAGAGACAGTTAACAAATGTCGAAAAGAGATACAAAAGCAACTCTTTTTGGGCAACTCTAGAATGATTAAGCTAGGGAAGAGTATAGATCAGTTTCTTAAGAAAGAAGCAATGTTGCTTAAAGGAGATGTAGCTGCTCGTAATAATTCTTCAGATATACTAGAGTCCATATTTGGAGTATATAAAGCTCGAAAGTCTCCAAATAAACTAAATGGAGTAACAGCATTTATTCTTTTTGCACCGATTTATACTAGGATACATGACAACTCAAATATAAAAAAGTTTGATTTTAAAAGTGCACTAGAAGATATACGAATGAGAAATATAGACAGTTGGGCAAAAGAAAATCTAACGCCAAATCTTGTACAATTAAGGATTAAACGTTTAGGAAAAACAGGGTAATATTAGGTACATACTTTTGGACACCCTACCTTACAGGGCTCATACACATCACTATATCATATTCATGGGGCTCTGCCCCATGCTATTGCCATAACGCCTCCAGCGTTAATCACCACATCGTACGGGCTGACCCATGTGTCTG
>JAAYFB010000210.1 GCA_012728465.1 Proteiniphilum sp.
TGATCTTTGCTAATAGCTTGTGAGCATGAAAATGTAAATATTATTCCTCCTGGTTTAATTTTATCTATGGCTGCAGCATTTAATCTTTTGTATCCCTGTAAAGCATTTTTTATTGCACTACGATGTTTTGCAAATGCTGGAGGGTCTAGCACTATTAAGTCGTGAGCATCTTTGTCCATATCTCTAAGATATTTAAAGGCATCCACAGATGCAGACTTATGCTTTGAGGTATCATCAAAGTTTATGCGTATGTTTTCGTCAGTAAGCATTATTGCTTTTGATGAGCTGTCAATTGATGTGACCGATTTGGCTCCGCCTCTAAGAGCATAAACAGAAAAGGCTCCTGTGTAGCAAAACATATTAAGCACGTCTCTGTTGTGTGAGTATTTTTCTAATAAGCTTCTATTTTCTCTCTGATCAATAAAGAATCCTGTTTTTTGGCCACGTAGCCAATCAATATTAAATTTGAGTCCATTCTCAATTGAAACTGCCGCAACATTTTTACCACCATATAGGTATCCATCTACAGAGCCTATTTCGGCTTTGAAGGGTAGGGTGCCTTCCGATTTGTAGTATATGTTCTCTAAACTTTCGCCAAGCACACTTTTTAGTGCTTCCACAATCATATTTTTGTCGCTATCCATTCCTACTGAGTGAGCTTGTATAACTGCACTCTTTTCGTACACATCAACTATCAATCCTGGCAAGTTGTCACCTTCGCCATGAATGAGCCTGTAGGTATGGTTATTGTCAGTAATAAATCCATTTTCGAGTCGCATGTTAAATGCACTCTTTATTCTTTTGGAGTAGAACTGAATGTCTATTGTTTCATCTTCGAATGATAGTATGCGTACCGCGATGCTTCCTTTTTGGTAGTGTCCTGTACCTAAAAATTCGCCCTTGGCTGAAACTACGGTTACTATTTCACCCTCTGATAAGTTATCTGGCATTTTTGCTATTGCCCCAGAGAATACCCATGGGTGAAAACGCTTGAGTGAGTCCTCTTTTTTGGGTAGTAGTTGTATTTTATTTGATTTCATTTTCTGTCAAATGGTTATAAATTTTTAAACATGCCCATGCATCTATAGCTGCATAGTTTTTTTGAGCATCACTAAGTTCTTCTGCCTCCCAGTTTGAAACTCGTTGCCTTTTAGTTATTTTTTTTCCAAATAAGATTGCATATATTTTTTGCAAACTGTTGTCTTCAATACCATATTTGTCAACGAATGGCTGTAAGTCAACAAAGTTTACAGGCGTCATCTCCGAACGTCTATTCATTGCTGCAAAATCATCTCTTAACGAAAGCCCAATTTTAGTAATATCCTTATTGCATAAGATGCTATCAAGTTGATCTGGATATCCAATTTTATTGAGCCTAAATAGGTAACAAGTATCTATTGTGGACAACTGAATGAGTGCTACTTTATGAACTTGACCTTTCTTAAATGATGGCCTTGTTTCCGTATCGAACCCAATAATAGAGTGCTTTGATAGTTCTTCGATAGCATTATCTATATCCTCAGGCTTATCTATTATGATGATATTTCCTGAAAATGTTTCTATGGGTAGCTCTGCTACCTCTTCTTTTGATATGGTTAGTCCCACAAGTCTTCCATGTTTATTTCTGTTTCTGTTTCGTCTGAGAAATCCTCATTTTCGTCTTCATTATATAAAATAGAATGAAGTGGTCTAATTACATTAACCAACTTTTGTCCCCAATAAGTTTTGAAGTGTTGTTGGCATACAAAAAGAGCATCGTTCATCTGTTCATCTAGTTTGTATTGATACACTGAAATAAGATTTCTAATATCTTGGTAAATATCTGCTATATCTTCGGAAACGAATGACGATATGGGCCTGTCGCTATATTTCATATCTTCAATGAATACATCTAGATATACGTCCTCTTCACCTATTATTGATGCAATGTTGGTAGTTACGCGTGCGTAATCTTCCTCCTTCACAAAGGTTTCTGGCAACTCTTCATTTATTTGAATTATTTCGGGCAACTGTGAAATTTTTATATATAGCAGGGGCAATATGTGTAGCATTTTGCTAATCCATTCCTCTCTATCTACAAGACTTTCGTTCTCGATGAAAGCGCAAAATTCAACACCAACTGTTACAAGTTCAATTGCGCTTGGTGAATAAATTATGTTGTCACTATCTATTGTTGACATTTATCAAATTGTTTTATTGTTTTACTACAAAAGTACATATTTATTTTTAGGTTACTGTTTATTGGCTCTATAATATTGGTTTGGTATTAATAATATAGTGAACTAAATCAACGTTTGTTTGGTGAAACATCGATATGCGCTCCGCAAAGGCAAGGTTTTTTGCTAATTCACAATGTTATTATATGATTTTTAGTCCACTTTTCTTTAATAATTAATAGGATGTAAGGCACCTAATAGCATACATCGAAATACTAAAAAAGTAATTTGCAAATTCATGAATTTGGGATTAATAACTTGAAGAGTTATATCCTTCTAGGTGTATATTTATTCATAAAACTAAATATTTTTTGGAATACAGAGTTGTGAATGGTCAAAGTGTAGATTATGTTTGATGATTTTATGGTCCAATACTCCCAAAAGCTAATGTGTTAACGGGGAAAATTAGGTGTGTTTATGAGATAATGTATATTTATTAGTATTTTGAGGTGCAATACTGCCCTAATTATGCTTTTTGTCTGTCTCAAAAAGTTGTGAATGGTCAAAGTGTAGTTTGGGAATGATAGTTTTGGGATCTAATTCATCAAAAAGATGAACGTATTTATGGAAAAATTGTATCCAAATCATAAAAAGACAAGTGTATTTTAGTATTCAGGAACAATTTAGGGCTAAATTTCATTGGCTTTTAGGCTGAAAAAGTTGTGAATGGTAAAAGTGTAGTTTGGTAATGAAGGGTTTTTGGTCGCGGAAATCAAAAAGACAAATGTTTTTTACTGCAATTTGATCCAGAAGTCCAAAAAAACATATGTAATTGTGTGCTTTTTTGTCAAGAAATATAAAAATACACTTGTGTTCATGCCAATAAAGTTGTGAATTATCAAAGTGTAGTTTGTAATTGAAGACTTTTTGGAGTGATAGTTCATAATAATAGATGTGATCTATCACTTTTATGTTAAATAATATCCATTCACATATCTCTTTTAAGTGCTTTATTGTGCTTTTGATGTAAATATATAGATAATTGATTGTTTCTTCATTCAGAATATTTAAAAACTGTTTATTGATGATTGGTGCCAACATCCATTTGTTAATTAAATTATTGGCTTGTAATAAATATACATGTCTCAAAAGATGAATTATAGGTGTTTTTATTCTCTGTGATGTATTAAATATAAAAAAACGATTTTTTATAATATGGCACGCCATTAAAGTTGTACATTTGCGGCACAACTTTAAAACATACATAATGAGACTTATTAAAATACCATTATTGGGTCGAATAGTCATTGCTATTGTCATCGGAATTATTGTAGGGCAATTTGCTCCTATGTGGTTTGCACAATTGTTTGCTACGTTCAATTCACTTTTTAGCAATTTCTTATCATTCATCATTCCGTTAATAATCCTAGGCTTGGTTGCTCCCGCCATTGGCGAGATAGGCAAGGGGGCGGGTAGGCTTCTTTTTCTGACTGCCGTTATTGCTTATGCCTCCACTTTGTTTTCGGGGTTTTTTACATATTTTTCTTGCGAGGCTATTTTCCCATATATTATATCTGCCAATGTTGATTTGGCATCTGCCGAGGCTATTGATGACGTTGTGATTACACCTTTCTTTACTGTGGGTATGCCACCAGCAATGGATGTTATGACGGCACTTATACTCTCATTCTGTTTGGGCTTGGGCATCTCATTTATTAAAGGAGATACTATGTTGAAGCTGTTTGTCGATTTTCGAGATATCATTAATAAAATTATTTCAGCAGTAATAATACCATTGTTGCCCATCTATATTTTTGGAATGTTTTTGTCAATATCAATTACTGGGCAAGCCTACATGGTGGTTAGCTTGTTTTTGAAAGTGATATTGGTAATATTCGTGCTTCATATTCTGTTATTAGTGATGCAATACTTGGTGGCTGGTGCAATATCTAAACGCAATCCTTTTAAAGCCCTTAAGAATATGTTGCCTGCATATGCCACAGCACTAGGCACGGCTTCGTCAGCTGCTACAATACCCGTAACACTAAATTGTACTCTTAAGAACAATGTAGATCGTAGCATAGCATCTTTTGTGGTTCCACTGTGTGCCACCATTCACCTGTCGGGTAGCACTATGAAGATTGTGGGGTTTTCTATGGCAATCATGATGTTTTCAAACATGCCAATTGATTTTGCAACTTTCGTTGGTTTCATATTTATGATAGGTATTGCTATGATTGCAGCTCCTGGTGTGCCTGGCGGTGCAATAATGGCAGCTGTGGGAATTATTCAGAGTGCATTGGGCTTTAATGAGCAAATGGCTGCATTGATGATAACCCTCTACATTGCAGTAGATAGCTTTGGCACTGCCTGCAATGTGACAGGCGATGGGGCTATTGCAATGATAATGGATAGACTAAAACAAAATCGAAAGAATTAGTTATCTTTGTATATCAAAAATGACACAATATGCTCAAAAAGATAATTAATATAATGTTTTTGCTTTTGTTTAATCCTGCAAAAGGATGGGACAAAGTGGGGAAAGATAAATATAAGCACGACGAGTTTTTGAATAACTATTTATTTCCTCTATTCGGCGTTGTTTCTCTCACAACATTTATTGGTGGTCTTTGGATAGATAGTGGCGGTTTGCAGTACGCGCTGAAGTTGACAATATTTGTCATCACTGCTTTGTTTGCAGGATTTTATATTTCAGCGATATTGGTAAATGAAATGCTACCCAAGTATGGCGCAATAAAAGATATGAATATAGCACAGCAGTTTGTGGGCTACTCATCTGTAGTAGTATATTTGCTTTTTATTGTCATGCCATTTTTAGGAGGCATCAAGTGGCTTTGGTTACTCTCACTAGCCTCTTTCTATTTGATATATCTTGGTTCAAGACAGTTTCTAGATATCTATGGGGTTAAGGGTTATCGATTTTCTACTATTACTTTGCTCGCAATTACGATAGTGCCCATAATGATAAATTATTTGCTCAAATTAGTGGTTATATAACAAGTGCAATAGATATTGTTTTATTTGAGAAGATGTCAGCAAAATAAAAATTTATGAAACAAGCACCAATAAATATTAGAAATAAACGTGCAACATTCGATTACGAACTGTTGGACACATACACGGCTGGTATAGTTCTTACTGGCACCGAAATAAAATCAATAAGACTAGGAAAGGCTAGTCTTGTTGACTCATATTGTATATTCGAAAACAATGAGTTGTGGATAAAAAATATGAATATTGCGACATACTTTTATGGTACGTATAATAATCACGAAGCCAGACGCGATCGCAAGCTATTGCTTAACCGCAATGAGATGAGAAAGATTGTGCGTATGACAAAAGAAACGGGCTTTACGATTATTCCCACGCGATTGTTTATAAATGATAAAGGATTGGCAAAGTTGGTGATAGCAGTAGCCAAAGGAAAGAAGTCTCACGATAAGCGACAAGCACTTCGCGAGAAAGAAGATAAGCGTTCGATGGACAGAATGTTTAAAAGATAGATACATAATTTGCAACTTTATAATTGCAAATTGTGTTATTGTTTTAGGGTTCGTTATATTAGTTGTGAATGCTGTAATTATCTTTGATTGTTGATACTAATGGTCTGGGTTATTCATATCTTAATTTTTTGTTTATATGGGTTTTTATAGAAAAATACTTCGTCCATCGATAATTAAGTCTAGCCAAACTACAATATGGCTTATGAAAATTATTCTGCCAGTATCTCTGCTAGTAGGATTTTTAGATTTCTATGGTGGGTTGGCATACATGGCACAGTTTTTCAATCCCTTGTTCATTCATTTAGGATTGCCCGGTAGCACAGCTATTGTTTATATTACGAGTATATTTTTACCCCTGTATGCTCCTTTAGCTATAATAATGTCGATGTCGATGACACTTCGAGAGCTGACAATATTAGCTCTGATGTGTCAAACGGCTCACAACCTGCCCGTAGAGAGTGCAATACAGGTAAAGACTGGATCTTCGTTTTGGGGAATGTTTTCTTTGAGGATAGTTACAAGTTTAGCCATAGGCATAGTGTTGAATCTAATCTTACCACAAGATATGGGCATGCCCATTTTTGTTAAAACTAGTGTGGAGGAGCTATCGTCTGTAAATGATGTCTTTATTTCGTGGCTAACTAGCTCATTTCAGATGGCAGTAATATTGTTTTCGATTATATCTGCTCTAAACATTCTTTATAAATTACTGTTAGAATACAATCTGATTGCGAAGCTTACTAAAACCATTAGGCCAGTATTGTCTTTCTTTGGACTTCCTGAGTCTGTTGGATTCCTTTGGTTGATAGGCTACATTGTAGGCTTGGCGTATGGTGGAGCCATGATGATAGAGCAGTTGAACGATGGCAAGGTTACAAAATCAGATGTTAAGTTGTTGAACTATCATCTTGCA
>JAAYFB010000032.1 GCA_012728465.1 Proteiniphilum sp.
GCATCTCCTAAAATGCTTGAATTAGCCATTAAGGATTTGAGAAAAGGAGAGAAGGTTACTAGCCAATCCGCCGAAGAGACATATCAAGCATTGAGTAAATACTCAGTAAATCTTAATGAGGCTGCACGGAGTGGCAAGCTTGACCCCGTTATTGGTCGAGATGAAGAGATACGTCGTGTACTTCAAATATTGAGTCGCCGTACTAAAAACAACCCTATATTGATAGGCGAGCCTGGTACAGGAAAGACTGCAATTGCTGAGGGACTTGCACATAGAATTATTCGAGGTGATGTTCCTGAAAATTTAAAAAGTAAGCAAATATATTCTCTTGATATGGGAGCACTTATAGCGGGAGCTAAATATAAGGGAGAGTTTGAAGAGCGTTTGAAATCGGTGGTAAATGAGGTGGTTAAATCTGAAGGAGAGATAATTCTATTTATTGACGAAATTCACACTTTGGTGGGTGCCGGTAAAAGTGATGGAGCAATGGATGCTGCCAACATATTGAAACCCGCATTGGCTAGGGGAGAGCTCAGATCGATAGGAGCTACTACTCTTGATGAATATCAGAAGTATTTTGAAAAAGATAAAGCTCTTGAACGTCGTTTCCAAACAGTGATTGTTGAGGAGCCTTCTGAATCGGACACAATATCTATATTGCGTGGATTAAAGGAGAGATATGAAAATCATCACAAGGTGCGTATCAAGGATGAGGCAATTATTGCAGCTGTTCAGTTATCGCACAGATATATTAGTGATAGATTTTTGCCGGATAAGGCTATCGACCTTATGGATGAAGCAGCAGCAAAGCTACGTATGGAGGTGAACTCTGTGCCTGAAGAGCTTGATGAAATAATGCGTCGCATCAAACAACTTGAGATTGAGCGTGAAGCCATTCGTCGTGAAAACGATACTGGCAAAGAGACAATGCTAAGCAAGCAAATTGAGGATTTGCGAGAAGAAGAGAATGTGATGAAGGCACGTTGGCAATCTGAAAAAGATTTAATAAATAAGATTCAACAAAATAAAATTGATATTGAGGATGCTAAATTTGAAGCTGATAAAGCCGAGCGTGAAGGTGACTATGGAAAAGTGGCAGAACTAAGATATGGTAAGATAAAAGAGAAAGAGGAGGAAATAGACGAACTTAAATCAAAGCTCCATAGCCAACAAGGCGGTAAGGCAATGATTAAAGAAGAGGTTGACTCAGAGGATATAGCTGATGTAGTTGCGCGTTGGACAGGCATTCCAGTTACTAAAATGATGCAAAGCGAACGCGAAAAACTTCTTCATCTTGAAGAAGAACTACACAAACGTGTCGTTGGACAGCATTTGGCTATAAATGCTGTATCGGATGCAGTTCGTAGAAATAGGGCAGGATTAAGCGACCCTAAACGTCCTATAGGTTCGTTTATATTTTTAGGAACTACAGGTGTTGGTAAAACGGAGTTAGCAAAGGCATTAGCCGATTATCTTTTTGATGATGAAAATATGATGACTCGAATTGATATGAGTGAATATCAAGAAAAGTTTAGTGCTACACGTCTTATCGGAGCACCTCCAGGGTATGTGGGCTATGATGAAGGTGGACAACTAACGGAAGCAATTCGCAGAAAGCCATACTCGGTTGTACTCTTTGATGAGGTAGAGAAGGCCCATCCTGATGTGTTTAATGTGCTGCTTCAAGTTCTAGATGATGGCCGTCTTACCGATAATAAAGGTAGAGTGGTGAACTTTAAGAACACTATTATAATAATGACATCCAACATGGGTTCTGCTCTTATTCGTGAAAACTTTGAGAGTATTACACCTCAAAATCACGATGAGGTGGTGGAAACAACCAAAAATATGGTTCTTAATATGTTGAAGCAAAATGTTCGCCCCGAGTTTCTTAATAGGATAGATGATATAATAATGTTTGAGCCTCTTAAGCAGGATGAAATTACTCAGATTGTTCGCATTCAGCTTGATATTGCGAAGAGAATGTTAGCTGAAAATGGATTGACTTTGGAATATACAGAGAGTGCTGTATTAGCATTATCTCATGCGGGTTATGATCCTGAGTTTGGTGCTCGCCCTGTTAAGAGAGTTATTCAGAGAATGGTACTCAATCAATTGTCTAAAGATATACTTTCATCCAAAGTTGACAACACTCGTCCTATAGTGATTGATGCAGTTGATGAACATATATTCTTCAAGAACTAGATAATTATATTATTTGGTGATTTGTTAGAGGATTAGTAAAGCTAAATATTGCTGACTAATCCTCTTTTGTCTTTTTTGATGGAGGAATATTATCAATTACTGATGTAGATAGTGTTGTAAAGAACTGTTATATAGGTTTATGAAATTTTATTGTAGATGTATTGATTACACTTATTGATAAATGGATAAAAATAGTTAGCTTTGCCAATATTCTTAATTGTAGCACATCAAAATATAATAACATTAGAAATTAATAACAGTAGTAATGACAAAGTTTAAAATCTTGATTACTTTATTCCTTATTGCAAGTTTTGGTATTGTATATGCCAACGGAATTGAGGGTTATAAGTATTCGTCTGAAAAGGCGCCGACAGGAAAGGAGTGGGAATCGCCACAGGCAATTGCACTGAATAAGGAAAAGCCAAAAGCATGGTTTTTTTCATTTGCCAACAAAGAGAGTGCGCGAAAAGTTCTACCAGAACATTCGGAGTATTGGAAATCTCTTAAC
>JAAYFB010000211.1 GCA_012728465.1 Proteiniphilum sp.
ATTTCACAATCTTGAAGATAAAAATATAGTAGCTCACTTTAATGAGTGGCAAATGGGTATGGGGGCTTTGTATATTAAAAAGTATGTACCTAAAATTGCAACTATATTCACTACACATGCCACTTGCATTGGGCGTTCTATTGCTGGAAATGGACTTCCACTTTACAATCATCTTGATGGCTACAATGGCGATCAGATGGCTCGTCAGCTAGGTATGGTGGCAAAACACTCGGTGGAAAAGCATGCTGCCCTCAATGTTGATTGCTTAACCACGGTGAGTGATATTACGGCTAGGGAGTGTGCTCAGTTTTTGCAACGCAAACCAGATGTGATTACTACAAATGGTTTTGAAAAAGACTTTATACCGAAAGGAGACGATCATAAAGAGGCTATTAAAAAAGCCCGAAAGGTATTGACAAGCGTTTCCGAAAAACTACTGGGCCACTCAATACATAGGGATGCCCTGATGGTGGGTATTAGTGGGCGATATGAGTATAAAAATAAAGGTATAGATGTTTTTATTGATGCAATGAATAAATTGCGACAAATGAAACACTTGTCAAGGGATGTTATTGCATTTATTATGGTTCCTGCATGGATAAAAGGTCCACGACAGGACTTAATAAATCAATTGGATGGAGGAGTAGAGTGTACAGACGAGGATGTATGTCCCTTTGTTACACATGAACTACATGATCCTAATAACGACCCTGTTATAAATCAAATTCGTTATCTTGGGTTCAAAAACAGACCCGAAGATAGAGTGAAAATAGTTTTTGTTCCCTCGTATCTACATGGAAGTGATGGAATATTTAATGTTGAATACTACGATTTACTAGTGGGATTAGACCTTACAGTATTTCCATCATACTATGAACCATGGGGATATACACCGCATGAGAGTGTAGCCTTTTCAGTTCCTACTGTTACTACCACGCTCGCTGGCTTTGGCACTTGGGCCATTAAGGTTGGCGATCAAAAAGGTATTGATGATGGTGTGGAGGTTATATTTAGGGATGACAATAATTCGAGTGATGTGGCAAAGAGTATAGCTGAGATTATTGTTGATTTCTCGTTAAAGAGTGTGGAGCAGATATACTTGTTAAGAAAATGTGCATATCAATTATCTGAAAAGAGCGACTGGGCTCATTTCTTTGTACATTATCAGGAATCATATAGCAAGGCGTTGCATAATTCGTATTTGAGATTAAGTAGGCAGTTAGCTGTTGGCAAATAGCTGTAGGCTGTTAGCCATTAGCAGTTAACAGATAGACTATGGCCTAAAGCCAGAAACAAAAAAAACATATTGAAATAACCAATAGCCCAAAGCTAATGGCCAAAAGCCAAAAGCCAAAAGCTAAATAAAAACTATAAAAAAATGATTATTCAGACAAGCAATACAAACTCACCAGTGTGGCGAGACGTACATGTGCATTCCATCTTGCCAGAGGAGTTAAGGCCATTGGAAGAGATAGCTCACAATATATGGTGGACATGGAGTGATGAGACTAAGGATATTTTTAATCTTCTAGATATTGAGGAATATGAAAAGAATGACAAAAATCCTGTAGCTTTACTTCATAATTTGAATACTGAACGCACCGAAGAACTATTAAATGATAAATCGTTATTGGACAGAATAGCGAATGTATATAAGTCATATAAAGATTACGTGAATGTGCCTTATAATAGCAATAGACCAAGTATTGCTTATTTTAGCATGGAGTATGGTTTGTCGCATGTGCTAAAGATATATTCTGGTGGATTAGGTGTTTTGGCAGGGGACTATCTTAAGGAGGCTAGCGATAGCCGAGTTAATATGACTGCCGTAGGATTTCTGTATAGACAAGGATATTTTACTCAAAGCTTATCCATCGATGGACAACAAATAGCTAACTACGAGCAGCAAAATTTTGGAAATATTCCTATCAGCCCCGTTTTGGATAACCATGGCGTGCAAATGGTGCTTGAGGTGCCTTTTCATGATAGAATTGTATATGCAAACATTTGGAAAGTAGCTGTAGGGCGTATCAGCTTATATCTGATGGATACAGACTTAGAGCTAAATAGTGATTATGATAGATTCATAACATATCAGCTATATGGTGGCGATTGGGAAAATAGAATGAAGCAAGAGTATCTACTCGGAGTAGGTGGTATATTATTGCTAAAGAAGCTTGGCATCAAAAAAGATGTATATCACATGAACGAGGGCCATGCTGCACTTATTGGGGCACAACGTCTAGTGGACTATATAAACGAAGATAAATTATCGTTTAATGAAGCTATGGAGGTGGTGCGTGCATCTACACTTTACACTGTGCATACTCCAGTGCCAGCAGGACATGATTATTTTGAAGAGGGGCTTATACATAAGTACATGGGGCCACTTGTAGAAAAAATTGGTATATCATGGCAACAGTTTATGGACATGGGTCGCGATAATCCTGGCTCGCACGATAAGTTTTCGATGAGTGTGTTTGCTTTAAAAACTGCACAAGAGGCTAATGGAGTTAGCAAGCTTCACGGATTTGTATCACAAGAGATGTTTCAACCTGTATGGAAAGGGTATTTCCCAGAAGAACTTCATGTAGGCTATGTGACTAATGGCATTCACTTGCCTACGTGGGCATCATCATCTGCTAAGAGACTTTATGAAAATAATTTTGATGATACCTTTTACGAAGATCAATCTAATCCTGCTATATGGGAAAAGATTTTCGAAGTACCCGACGAGGATGTGTGGGCTTTAAGGATGCATCTAAAGGAAAAGCTAGTAACTTACATAAAAAGTCAATTTACTGATGGATGGTTACAAAATCAAGCTAAGCCAACACAGATTTTGTCAATGCTAAGTCAAATTAATTCAAAATCGCTTATAATTGGTTTCTCTCGTAGATTTGCCACCTACAAGCGTGCACATCTTTTGTTCTCCGATTTAGATAGGTTATCTAGATTACTCAATAATCCAGATAGACCAGTAACTTTTATTTTTGCGGGTAAGGCTCATCCAGCTGATGGAGGTGGACAAGCACTTATTAAGCATATTGTAGAAATATCACGTCGTCCCGAATTTTTAGGGAAGATAGTTTTTCTTGAAAATTATGATATGCGACTAGGGAAGCGTTTAGTATCTGGTGTAGATGTATGGCTAAACACTCCAACTAGATTGCAAGAAGCATCTGGCACATCGGGCGAAAAAGCTATAATGAATGGTGTGCTTAATCTATCTGTGAAAGATGGTTGGTGGTACGAAGGATATGTAAAAGGTGCCGGTTGGGCATTGAATGAGAAGAAGGTATATGAGAATCAGGCATTCCAAGATGAATTAGATGCTACTACAATATATAGTATATTAGAGACTGAGGTGATACCAAAATATTATGCCCATAATAGTGATGGGTATTCGCCAGAATGGATAAAGACAATTAAGAATTCTATATCAAAGATTGGGCCTCATTACAATACTAAACGAATGATGGATGACTATTTTGATCGTTTCTATAATAAGCTTGCTAGCAGATCGAAGGTGGTTGTTGCCAATGGATTTGCTAAAGCTAAAGAGATAGCTAAATGGAAAGAAGATACTGCATCAAAATGGGATCAGATAGAGGTATTGAATTGGCATTACGACCCAATTCAGGAAGTGGATATCAATAATGGCAAACAAGAGAGAGTTTATGGCGAAGTGGTGATAGATAAAAAGGATCTTAAGGCAGATATTGGTGTTGAGAGTGTTATTGTTCGCTATGATTCTGTAACTAATAAGGCTAAGTTTGTTGAAAAACATGAGTTTGAATTGGTGAAAACCGAGGGAACTAAGCTATTTTTCAAATCAACAAAGGCTGTTTCAGATCCTGGTACTCATCAGTATGCAATTCGTGTATATCCTAAAAATGAGGACTTGCCACACAGAATGGATTTTGCTTATGTGAAGTGGATTAATTAATTAGCAACTAGTTATTGGCAGTTAGCATATATTACCCTTGAGGAGTTGTGAGAACTCTTCGAGGGTTTTTTTATGTTATAAAGCAATGAAGAGATGTTTATGGTATTGACTTGCATTTTAAAAAAATCAATGCCATAAAAGTAATCAGGTTAAACAATCAACCAATTGTGGGTTTGAATAAATTCCATTAAATTTGCACGCTTATGAATATGACAATTTCAAACATCACAAAACTTCTGCAAATATACGAAAGTCATCCCAATGTGGTGGCTGCAAGCAAAATGCTGAATAAGGTTAACAGACTATCAATTAAAGGTCTGCATGGTTCGGCACGTGCTTTGTTTTCGGCATCACTGTTTGTAAAACAGCCAAAACATTATTTGTATATTTTAAACGACTTGGAGTCGGCAGGATACTTTTATCATGACTTAACACAAATATCGGGTACTCAAAATGCTCTATTTTATCCTTCAGCATACAAGCGTGCTGCAAAGTATGGACAGATAGATTCTGCAAACGAAATTTTGCGAACAGAGGTTCTAAGTACATTGCATGATAGTAAAGAACCATTGATAATAGTAACTTATCCTGATGCTTTGTCTGAAAAAACTGTTTCGGAAGAGACATTGACAAAGAACACACAAAAAATATCTGTAGGTGATAAGCTTGACTATAGTTTTTTGTCTGATGTGCTTGACTCATATGGATTTTCGTACGAGGATTATGTGTATGAACCTGGACAGTATGCAGTGAGAGGTAGTATTGTGGATGTGTTTTCTTTTTCAAATGAATTGCCTTATCGTATTGACTTTTTTGGTGATGAGGTGGAGACTATACGCAGTTTTGATGTGGAAAGTCAACTTTCGGTTGATAAACTTAACGAAATACGTATTGTACCCGAATTTGGAAAAAACGAGTCTAGGAATGCTATGCTATTTGATGTGCTTCCTAAAGATACTATTATTGGGATAGAGGATCTTAAGTGGGTGGAGAGTCGCATAGAGAGTATTTATAATGACGACCTAAGTATTGATTTGAGCAATGTGGAGCTTGTAGAAGCCGATCTTGCATCTAAGGTTGAATTCTTGGCTGGATTGAAACCCTTTAAGCAACTGCGATTTGATAGTAAGCAGATGGATGTGTCGGATGCTATTATTACTTTCGAAACAACACCACAACCACTTTTCCAAAAGAATTTCGATTTAATTTCTGACTCGCTAAAGCATTATATAAATGATGGATACGAGTTATACATATTAAGCGATAGTTCAAAACAGCATGATAGGCTGAAAGACATTTTTGAAGATAGAGGTGATGATATAGACTTCGTACCCATTGGTAAAACTATCCATGAAGGTTTTTCGGACGAAAAGTTAAAGGTCTGTTTCTTTACAGATCATCAGATTTTTAATCGATTTCATAAATATAGCTTAAAGTCTGATAAAGCACGTTCGGGTAAAATTGCTTTTACTCTAAAAGAGATAAATCAACTTCAGCCGGGCGACTATGTGGTACATTATGATCACGGAGTGGGACAGTTTGCAGGTCTGGTGCGATTGAGGATTGGAGATACTATTCAAGAGGTTATTAAGCTTACTTATCTAAACAATGATGCAGTGTTTGTATCAATACACTCATTGCACAAAATATCAAAATATAAAGGTAAAGAGGGTGAACCACCAAAGGTGAACAAACTTGGCTCGGGTGCATGGGAGAGAACAAAGACAAAGGCCAAAAGCAAAATAAAGGATATTGCTAGAGACTTAATAAAGCTTTATGCACAGCGACAGCAGGAAAAGGGTTTTGCTTTCTCCAAAGATACATATTTGCAAAATGAGCTCGAGGCATCGTTTATTTATGAAGATACCCCTGACCAATTAAAAGCCACCCAAGAGATAAAGCATGACATGGAGAGTGAGCACCCTATGGATAGGCTTGTGTGTGGTGATGTGGGTTTTGGTAAAACGGAAGTAGCAATGCGTGCAGCTTTTAAAGCAGCTACCGATCAAAAACAAACAGCTGTGCTTGTGCCAACTACTGTGCTTGCAACGCAACACTATAGAACATTTAAGAAGAGGCTTGCCGATTTCCCTGTTAAAGTAGATTATTTAAGTAGAGCTAGAAGCAGCAAAGAGCAGAAGCAAATACTTGCTGACCTTAAAGAGGGCAAGATAGATATTATTATTGGCACTCATAGGTTGGTAGGAAAGGATATTGAGTTTAAAGATTTAGGACTGCTCATTATAGATGAGGAGCAAAAATTTGGGGTGTCAGTTAAAGAGAAGCTAAAGCAACTAAAAACAAATATTGATACCCTTACGATGACTGCTACTCCTATTCCACGCACACTGCAGTTCTCTCTAATGGGTTCGCGAGACTTTTCTACTATTAATACTCCACCACCAAATAGATATCCTGTTCAAACAGAAGTTCACACATTTGATATTGAGGTGATGAAAGAGGCTATAAACTATGAGGTTAGCAGAAATGGACAAATATTCATAGTTAATAATCGCATTCAAAACATCTATGAGATGGAGGCTTTGCTTAAGCGTGAGATTAAAGGCATAAGAGTTGCAGTGGGCCATGGACAGATGGATCCTAAAAAATTAGAGGAGGTAGTTAATGATTTTCTTAATCATGAATATGATATATTTCTTGCTACTACTATTATCGAGTCGGGTATTGATATGCCTAACGTGAACACTATTATTATAATAAATTCTCAAAACTTTGGGCTTAGCGATCTTCATCAACTTAGAGGGCGTGTGGGGCGAAGTAACAGAAAGGCTTTTTGTTATTTAATGGCTCCACCTTTATATACACTTAGTACTGATTCGAGAAGGCGACTGCAAGCTATTGAAAACTTCTCTGACCTTGGGAGTGGTATGCATATTGCTATGCAGGATTTAGATATAAGAGGTGCCGGAAATATGTTGGGTGCCGAACAAAGTGGTTTTATTACCGACTTGGGTTACGAAACATACCAAAAGATTTTGACTGAGGCTGTAAACGAACTTCGTAAGAATGAATTTGCGGACATGTATAGAGAGCAACAAGAGATAAAGGCGCAAAATGATGAGGATTTTGTGGATGATGTATCTGTTGAGAGTGATTTGGAGTTAATGTTCCCTGTAACATATATACCAAATGATGCTGAGAGGGTGGCTATTTATCGTGAGCTAGATAATATGGAGACTGAAACGGATATATTTGAGTTTACAAAACGCCTTGAGGATAGGTTTGGCAAGATTCCTAAACAAGGAAGAGAACTAATTCGTATTGTAAGGCTTCGCCGATTGGCAAAATCATTAGGTATTGAGAAGTTATTCTTAAAGGCTTCACAAATGACTTTGTTTCTTATTTCTGATAATGAGTCTCCATATTATCACTCGCCTGCTTTTGAAAAACTACTTAACTATGTTCAAAAGTACCCACGTGAATGTAAGCTTCGTGAAATAAAGAAAAAACGGTCGGTAGTAATAAGAAATATCTCTGATGTAGAAAGTGCAGTTGCAGTATTGGAGGAGATGAAAGGATAATACATTTTTCGTCTAATTGGTTCTTTCGGTATATAAGAAAAGTCACCGCAGAGGCACAAAGTTAGCAAAGCTTATAAACTTTACGTTCTTCGTGTCTTTGTGGTGATAAGTTATAATGCTAATATCTATAGCGTGAGTAATAATAATCTAAAACAGTCCTTCGACTGATAAATATCTCTCGCCAGTATCATAGTTGAATGTAAGAATTCTTTTCCCATCTGTTATCTCTGCAATCTTTTGAGTTACTGCAGCAATTGATGCTCCAGTAGATATTCCTCCTAATATACTCTCCTTTTGAGCTAAAAGTTTAGCATATTTGAAGGCATCCTCATTTTCAACTTTTATGACTCCATCTATAACATTTAAGTCAAGTGTACCTGGAATAAAGCCTGCGCCCAAGCCCTGTATTGAGTGAGGACCTGGAGCTCCACCTGATATTACTGGCGAGCCAACAGGCTCCACAGCTATCACTTGAATATTTGGGAATTTCTTTTTTAGCTCTCTTCCTACCCCAGTTATGTGGCCACCTGTACCGACTCCCGTGATGATATAATCTAAGCCTTCAGGGAAATCAGCAATAATCTCAGCTGCAGTTTGCTTAGCATGCACTTCTACGTTTGCTTGATTTTGAAATTGTTGAGGTATCCAAGAGTTCGCAATCTGAGATTGAAGTTCTTCTGCTTTTTCTATAGCGCCTTTCATCCCTTTCTCTCGTGGTGTCAGAATCAATTCAGCTCCAAATAGAGATATTAATTTTCTTCGCTCAACCGACATTTGTTCGGGCATCACAATAATTACTTTGTAACCTTTATATGCACCAACATAAGATAGTCCCACACCAGTATTGCCTGAAGTTGGTTCAATGATAGTTGAGCCAGGCTTTAGTATGCCTTTTTGTTCAGCATCTTCAATCATAGCAAGAGCTATTCTATCTTTAATACTTCCTGCAGGATTTTGCTTTTCAAGCTTTATCCACACTTCATTGTTCGGAAATAATTTACCCAGACGTATGTGCGGGGTATTTCCAATCGATTCTAGAATGTTAGAATATTTCATCGTTTGTAGTATTTAAAATGTTATATTTTATGTTATCCTTGTTCATATCACGAAGTCGATAGGCTGAACAAAGTCTTTTACTGTTTTAATTTTTACATCAACTGAGTTGTAAACTAAAGAAAAAGGAATTACACTTTTTGTGAGCCAAGTCCCCCCGCCTATTGTTGAGTTGTGTCCAATCACTGTATCTCCTCCCAAAATTGTGGCATTAGCATAAATAACAACGTTGTCCTGAATAGTGGGATGTCTTTTGCTTTCAGACATATTTTTTTCAACATAAAGCGCACCTAAGGTTACGCCTTGATATATTTTTACATTTGTCCCAATTTCGGTAGTCTCCCCTATTACAATTCCTGTGCCATGATCCATAAAGAAGTTATCTCCAATTTTTGCAGCTGGGTGAATGTCTATACCTACTTTTGCATGGGCATACTCTGCAAATAAACGTGGAATTAGTGGGATATCTAATTTATGAAGTGCATGAGCTAATCTATGTATGCTAAGGGCATAAAATCCTGGATATGCTATAATTACTTCTTCAATTGATTTAGCTGCTGGATCGTTCTTTAGATATTGTTTCGCATCATTGTAAAGTCGTGATTGTATATCAGTTAATTGCTCAAAAAACTTATTCACAACAGAGTTTGCAAATTCCTCTGTTCTTAGCCTTGATATACATTGAGTTAATGTGATTGCACACTCTTTTAGCCTAAACCGGCATTCGTGGACTCCTATTTTATCATCTACGGGAAACATTTGCAAGAACAATAATTCAGCTGCTTCTTCTAGTTTAACTTTATCCACAGAGATGTGTATAGGCAGAGGGTGAAACTTATCTATAAGTTCGAAAGTTTTATTAATCATAAGAGTTCTTTTTAAATAGTCGGGGAAAAAAATGAAATTTGAATTTGTAGGACATGGGGTGTCCCTATTGATTATTTGTATATGGGCTAATCAACAACAGCAACAACAAATATGCATTCGTCTTTTATTCATTTATTCATTTTTTGAGCGTTACAGAATCAACGCTTGCTTGAAAGTGGAACAAAGCGATATTAGTTATTGTTCAGCAAAACTATAAATATTTTCATTTTATAATATTTGTA
>JAAYFB010000212.1 GCA_012728465.1 Proteiniphilum sp.
ATGGATGAAGAGATATGCCGATGTGCATACATTTCAAGCTCCTTCATTAGCGGAAATACCTAAAGTAAGCAAGAGCGTGGAGGAATTTGATATTCTTATTGTATCTGTTCACTCAGCCAAAATGGGTGACTCGCCTGCCTTACAACAACTATTAAAGAGCAAGCCAAAATCAATACTAGTTCTATTCGACACCCCATATACATTTGACAAATTAAAAGCTTCTACCTCAAATAGCACCTCAGTAGTTGTGGGCTACGACAACACCGAGCTTGCACAAAAAAGTGCTGCTCAAGCTATTTTTGGAGGGATAGGGTTTTCAGGCAAATTGCCTGTATCGGCTGGCGACTTTAAAGTGAGTACTGGGATTAATACTGAAAAAACGCGCCTAAACTATTCGCAACCCGAAGAGGTAGATATCCCATCCGAAAGCTTAGAACACATAGAAAATATTGCATTAGAGGGCATCAGACAAAAAGCATATCCTGGGTGCTACGTGATGGTGATTAAGGATGGTGTGGTAATATATGACAGAGGATTTGGAAACTTTGAGTATAGCCAAAGCAATGAAGTGGACTTCAACTCTGTGTACGATTTGGCATCAATAACCAAAACTGCTGCTACTCTACCCGCTTTTATGAAATTATACGACGAAAAAAAGATAAAACTACAAGACAACTTCGGAAAGTATATACCCAAAACTAAAGGAACGAATAAGGCAAACATCACAATGCGTGAGGCTCTTTTTCATGAAACAGGTATTGTTTCTTTTATCCCCTACTACACTTCGGCAATAGATAAAAATAGCTATACAGGGCAGCTGTTTGGCAAAAAATCACAAACGCATCATGCACAATATGCTGGCGCTTGGGGGAGAACTGACTTTAAGTTTGTTCCATCTCTAGTATCAAACAAGAAATCAGATATATTTTACAAACCAGTGGCTAAAGATCTGTTTGCTAGCGACAAAATGCACGACAAACTATTGCAGGAAATCATTGACACTCCACTTGGAGCCAAGAGATATAGATATAGTTGTCTAAATTTCATGCTAATAAAAGAGGCAATAGAAAACATAACTGATACGGACTTAAACTCGTATTTACACTCCAACTTTTATGACAAACTGGGTGCTACCTCTACAACATTTTTGCCACTGACCTACATAAGTGAGGACATTATAGCACCAACAGAGAAAGATCCTTTCTTCCGTCAGCAACAATTAAGAGGGTATGTTCATGACGAAGGTGCTGCACTATTTGGTGGAATATCGGGAAATGCTGGACTATTTTCTAACGCAAACGATTTGGCAAAGCTCCTACAGATGTGGATGAATGGAGGTGAATATGGAGGCGATAGGTACTTAAGCGCAGAGACCGTTACCTTGTTTACAAAAACAACAAGTAGCAATAGCAGAAGAGGACTAGGCTTTGACAAGCCCGACTTGCGCAACAACAATCAAAGCCCAGCTAGCCCACTAGCACCAGTAACAGTATATGGTCACACTGGCTTCACGGGTACCTCACATTGGTCGGACCCAGAAAATAATCTAATCTATATTTTTCTTTCAAACAGAGTGTATCCTGCACGCACCCCAAATCGTCTATCTACTTTAAAAATCAGGGAACGTATCCAGGATGAAATTTACAAAGCAATAAATAAAGATACAGACAAAGCAGAGCAACAATAGCAGAGCTAATAGATAATTTGCACATCAAAGAGCCTCGCTGAAAATATTAATAACAGACACAAATATGCAATCAATAATAAAAAGCAACAATTTGAATGATGATATTAGACAAATATTATCAAACATAAAGTTCGACAAACTATTTATCCTAACGGACGAACATACAATCAATCTTTGTTTGCCACTACTATCTCAGGTAGATATGATTAATAATGCAAACAAAATTGTAATATCGTCCAACGATAGCAACAAGACATTGGAGAACTTGTCGCACATATGGAAGCAACTCACCGAGAATGGAGCCACTAGACACTCACTTCTAATAAATTTAGGAGGAGGTATGATTACAGACATTGGTGGATTTGCATCGGCTACATTTAAGCGAGGCATCAAATATATAAACATCCCCACCACACTACTAGGTGCTGTGGATGCAGCAGTAGGTGGAAAAACAGGGATAAACTTTGAAGGATTCAAAAACGAAATTGGAGCATTTTATCCAGCTAAGCATGTATTGATATCTTCTCACTTTTTCTCTACTCTAAATAAGAATGATATACTTTCGGGATATGCCGAGATGATTAAGCATTCACTGATCAGCAACAATGAAGAGTGGCAAGAGCTACTAAAACTAGATATAGAGAATATTGACTACGAGTGGCTCAATGACGCACTATTCAGATCAGTATCAATAAAAGAAGATATTGTAAAAAAAGATCCTTTCGAGCACAACATTCGCAAAGCTCTAAACCTAGGGCACACTATTGGGCATGCTTTTGAAAGCTTTGCACTGGACAACAACAAGCCTGTGCTACACGGATATGCAGTTGCTTGGGGTATGATTCCTGAGCTATACCTGTCGCACAAATTATGCAACTTCCCTAAGGATAAGCTACAAGAGACTGTGAGGTTTATTCACAGCAACTATGGCTACATGAGTATTAGCTGTGATGATTATAATCAACTATATGAAATAATGAGGCACGACAAGAAGAATGCCAATAGCTCGGCCATCAATTTTACATTGCTATCCGACATAGGCGAGATAATAATCGATCAAGTGATAGACGAAGAGCTAATATACCAATCGCTAGACTTCTATAGAGACAGTGTAGGATTGTAATATCATAAGTAAACTTATTTGAGGAGTAGCCATAGAGGTCTTGCTCCTCTTTTTTATCACTTAACACTCGCATGTTGCAAATAATGGTATTCAGAGGATGGCATTTGCATTTCTATTTGGGACACCTCACTATAAACAAAACACAAATTAACAATCAACTATTAGCTAAAAAAATACCGTTAAAACATTTAACGTTGACAAAAATCACAATTATTAATATTTTAACCAAAAACGACACCTAAAAACCACAAATACCACATTATCAATAATAAAACATTTTCATGGTTGTGAAACTTACATAAACTTACAGCAAAACCAACTTTGGTTTTACTACTCTCAAAAAAAATTACTATAAAACCAATCTTGGTTTTACTACTTTTAGTATGTTTTCATACCATTTCGAGGTTGGAAAAGCAACTTTTCATCTTCATCGACAGCACTTTCAGTTAAGGAACGTTATAAATAGGGCTAAAATGACCAAAACCAATGTTGGTTTGGGAGTGATTTAAAGTTTTTAATCTAAAACCAACTTTGGTTTTAGAGTGATTTATTCCATAAAGTACCATTCCAACGTTGGAAAGAGAGTAAAAACTTTCATTTACCCTCATTTCAATGTTGGAACAAGAGCCCTAAAAGCCAAAATCTATTAAACCATTAACAAATGGAGGTGTATTATTAACCATTTTCATAAAACCAAAGTTGGGATGACAGTAATTTATTTTGAAAGTTACAAAACCAACATTGGTTTTTGTTCAATTATTTTCAGGAGTTGTAAAACCAACGTTGGTTTGAAAGTACATTATTACAAAACTAACCAATCAAAGACTGGAAAAGAGCAACATTTTATGAAATAAAGACAATTGCTCATTTACCATACCTTGCTCAACTCTTTAAATGCAATAATTGCACCATCTTCCTTTAACTTTTCATCGCCATTCATTCCTGCCATAAATGAGCTAGCCGAGCCCCAGTATGTGTGCATGATGCCCCTGTATCGCGATTTCATCTCCGAAGTGCTATTATTTCTCAACATATCCATCATCTCAACTTGATTAATTGCAACCTCTGGCTTATTCCATGGACAAGCAATTACATCAAAACCCTTTGCCGCAAACATAAATGGAGTAGCATGAGCCACATCATAGTGCCAATCGTTAATAACTACATCTTTAGGTATTAGATCTATTGCTCGATGAGTATTATTGTAGCTACCCTCCCAAATACCTAAACCTGTAACTTTTCCATCTATCAAGCGGTCGCCCCACATCCACAATTCACAATTAGTTTGAGCTAAATGATTTCTCAGCTTTGTAACCTCATCAGCAAATAATAGTGAGGGATCATCACCCTTGCAGCGTTCGCAATCATCATGAGCTATGTAAAACACTTCGTCTAATCCAGCATGAAAGGCATCACTCTCAAATACTTCCACTATTTCATCAACCAAATCAAACACCACAGAATGAACATCGGGATGCTTAGGACAATAGCTCTTACAATACAAACCATCTTCATTAGGCCATTTATATTCTGCAGGTAGTTGTATAGATGGCGTTTCGTCAAACTCGGGATAAACCTCCAACAGTTTGCCCAAGCTACTAGCCCACGATTGATGACCTAATAGATTTACTTGAGGTATCAATTTTATATTATGAGCTTTACAGACATTAACAAGACTCTTCACATCTTGTTCCGACAGTGGATTACTTGAGCGTAACTCTGGACGCTTCTTATACTCGTAGTCAAAATCTATACGAAGCACCAAAACATTTAGTCCTGATGGAGCCAGCTGTTTGTCAATCAATTCTACAAATTTTCCAACATCGCTCTTAGATGGAGAGGCAATGCACAAACCTTTAATTGTTTCTGTTGATTGAGAAAATGAGAATACAGAAATCAGCAAAATAAAAAATAAAGTAAAGAGTTTTGTTTTCATACTAATTGAGGATTTAAATATTATTTTTTATGAAATAATGGCACAAAAATAGCAACTCACAGGAATCAAGCAAATATTAAATGTTAAACTTTAGTTTGACCTACATTAATGATTTCAACATAGACATATTATGACTTTAGTGATAATATACTTACCACAATACTAAACCATCTCTATGAAAACAACTTGCAAAATGTGGTTCAATATAAGTATGAGAAGAGTGAATGTTTTTTGTATCTTTGTATTCAAATAATAAGCCATAAACATGTACACATTAGAACAACAAATAGGATTTTACTCAAAACTCACAAACGAAAAGAGGGATATATATGCTGCTTTTACCATTAAAACTACCTTCTCTAATCTAACTGACTTGCGCAAGGTGCTTAGCAAAACACACAAACATACCGCAAAGTCGATAGATGCCACAATAAAAGAAGCTCTAAAGATGGGTATAATAAAGCACAACAAAACAGCGAACACAAAGTCGGTTGGTAAATATTATGCTTCATATCCGTTTACTGCCTACATGTATAGCACTCTAACTGAATATGGCAAGAAGCTTGTGGTTGAAGAAAGCAAATCTTTTAGATTTAGTGCACTATATAAATTCTCGAATCCTAAAGATGTATCA
>JAAYFB010000213.1 GCA_012728465.1 Proteiniphilum sp.
TGTCTTGGATAACCGGAAGTTGGAGCAACGAATTAGATAATCCAATTACAAAGGGAGCTTTGCAGAAAGATATTGCTTTGCTTTTAGCAAAGGAATTAGCTGATTTTGTAAAAGTAATTCCAGGTCCCTATGCGTTCGAGGCATTTCTAAAAAGGATGTTAGATAACTGTAAGAAAGATACAAAAGCATATTCACTTGTTACAATGGTGGATTCAATTGACGATATACATAAATCATCAATTCTCTCCTGTTATCAAATGAATAGTGGTAAACAGGAAAATACCCCCATACTATTTTCGATAAAATGTGCGTTAGATGCAAAGCAACCAGATGTATGGAAAAGTACGGCAAACAATAAGCTTTCTATTAATGTTGAAGCAACAGAACATGAAGCATTAGAATGGGCTAAATTGCTATATTTTGAGTGTTTGCTTGTTAAAATAGAAGGTTGTGAATAACTTATGGAAAACAACAATACAGAAAATAAAATGCCAACGTTAGAAGTTGATCAATCTTCAGATATTGATAAACTTATAAATGATGATATTGAAACATCGGATTCAGAAGGAATTGTCGAAGAAGATGGCAGAAGTGGATTTGTAAAGTTACCACACGGACTTGCCTTAACAGTAGCAGAAACGTATCCCATTACGGCCTCAGAAGTTAGCAAAACAATTATTCTTATAGGCCCCTTCGATAGTGGTAAAACCACAATTGAGACAACCATATATCAATTATTTCAGCGGAAACCTTTTGCAGGGTTATTTTTTGCGGGTTCGCAAAGTTTATTCGGCTATGAAGAGAGAGCGTTTTACACTCGTTTAGAGTCAAAAAAAGAAATTGCAACAACGCCACGAACAAGTAGATCTGCTAGCGAGATATTTTTACATCTCAAGTTGTATGATAATACAACAAAAACAAAAACTAATTTTTTATTTGGAGACATCTCAGGTGAGGAGATTTATTCTCATTTAGGTAATGTAGAAACAATTTCTGAAAAAATGCCCTATTTAAAGTCGGTTGATAGTTATGTATTTATCCTTGATGGAAAACAGCTTGCTGACAAAAATAAAAGAAATGGTGCAATAGACCAAGCTTATACTATGGCACGAACGATATTTGATGCAAAGCTATATTCGTCATCTACAAGGGTGCAAGTTGTGATTAGTAAATATGATATTTTAAAAACTAATGATGATGCTAATCTTGAAACCACGATTGATAAACGACTTCAATGTATAGTCGATTTGTTAAAGAAATATGTAGATGAAGTCACCGTTCATAGAGTAGCTGCTATGCCAGAGCCAGGTGATCTTGAAGTTGGTTATGGTCTTGAGGAACTGCTTAGCACATGGAATAACCCACACACTGATAAACAAGTTGTTGATTCGTATATGATTGACAGTCAATTGGATTCAGAGTTTAATAAGCTGATTTATAAAATGCAAGGAGGGTTAAGCTATGTATAAAAAATGTTTTATAGCAGGTTTGCCCAGTGCGGGTAAAACTACTTTTCTTGCTGCTCTGTGGAATCTTATAAATCATGACCCCGATGCTAAGTTAAAGTTGAACAAAATTGAAAATGGACAATACCTTGCGAGTCTTAGCAATAAATGGGCTAATATGGAGCCTTTGGAAAGAACCGTTCCGTCTGGTGAGCAAGCAGATATAAGTATTAAATTAGAAATGTCAAATAGGACTATTTTTGATTTACAGCTTCCTGATTTATCCGGGGAAACTTTTCAAAGCCAATATGAAATGCGTGAAATCTCGGAAGAAGTTGCAAAATATATAGAAGATGCGGATGCAGTGCTTTTCTTTATAAATGTGAATAGTATTAAACTTTTGGGATTGATTTCAGAGCAGACTTTTTCTCGCTCCAGCACTCCATCAACCAATGACGTAAATCGTAATCCTAAAGAAGATGATCCTATTCAAATACAGGTGATTGAATTACTACAGTTTATTTTATTCATTCGAAAAAACAAGATGCTTAAGATAGGTTTCATGTTTTCTGCATGGGATCTAATAAAATCCAAGTTGAATGATATTAAGCCAGAGCAATTTCTTGAGGAAAGAATGAACATGCTGTGGCAATTCTGCCAAGCAAATCAAGATAGTATTGAATATCAAACTTGGGGAATCAGTGCCCAAGGAGGTAGCTTTAATGAGAAAGATTTACTGTTGGACAAAGAATATCCTTACGAAAGGATTTTTGTTGAAGGGAATGATGGCTATAAAGGCTGTGATTTAACGCTTCCTTTATATCTATTAATGGGTGATACGGAATGAATGAAAACACTATAATTATTCACCAAACATTGCATGGCTACTCAAATGGTCACCACTTACTGGAATCGTCTGTTTTATTATCGGATGATTCAAAAAGAAAGATGGATATTTTAAGCGATCTTTCGGGGACTGATGCTATAGATGGATTTGATTTCTACTATTCTGGATACCTTCTTGAAAACGAAAAACTGGTAGTGTTAGCAAAAACATGGTATGCTCCTGAAATGTCCAGACCCGGCTGTGTATGGACACATTCGCTATTAATACCTATCCAGGCCATGACATTTTGTGCAACTAATATCGATGTGTTGCTAACTGAATTCAAACGTCCTAGTATTAGTGAGAGCCAAACAAAATATTCCGAGTCATTAGTCATAAATAGACAGGAAACAATAGTAAAGAAATATGATGCTAAAAAAATTCAGTATCTAATTTGGGTCATGATTGGGCAAATCCCACCCAATTATGTTTTAGCAAAAGACTCAGAAGAATTCATTAAGGAGCTTTTATTTATTTGGTTCACGTGCTACAGCGAGTTAAGTTATGACTATTCTTTTATTACAGGGACAAATTTTATTAAAAGTGATAACAACAATTTAATTAGCTTACAATTCTGCTCAAAGCAAGTTCGAAATAAGCTAAGCCACTCATCAAATAATATTACATTGATGAAAAGTATAGATGATGTACAGAAGTTTCCGCAGTGGGTAATAAATACACAAGAAATCTTAGTAAATGGAGAGTGGAGTAAATTTTTAGCATTTAAAAAACTATTGTGTGATGGAGATTTAGGAGAAGTAAGCCTTGCATCCTTTATAAAGCTGTATTCTTGTTTTTACAATGCAAAAAATTCTATTGACATCTATGCTTCGCTAGAGCTGATAGATAAACTTTTTGAAAAACAACGATCCATAATAGGAAACAAACTACTTGGGCTATATCTTCAAGGCGCTTTTCGAGAATGGGGTGCATATACTGCATATTCAAATATAGTTATTGCAACAATAAAATTCAACTGGGTTAATGTGTTGCCAGAAACATTAGAATTATTAATTCAAAAAGGATTTTCTACAGATTTTATTGGCTCAAAAAAAATAGTACAATATCTTGTGAAAATTGATAATTCACCGCTACAAGAGAAATACTTGCCTATATACGCCAGTTTATTATCTCCAAGTTCTTTTGAAAGTTTCTCAGATATGGATTACAGCGTTTGCAACGTATTAATTGCAATTAATTCTACATTAGCTGAGTGTGATGCCATTTGGAATCAATCTAGAGGATTTCAACATGGAATATTAAACTCATTGCAAATTTGCAAAAGCCAAAATAGGCTGGATAATAAAGTGCTTCGAATCATTTTGGATAATAGTGAGTTTGATTTTTCTAATGACATATATAATATATGGGGTGAGGCGTCCATATCTATTTTCCTTGAATATTTACTTGGCATAGAGCATTTACGGCATAATGATACTTCAAAAATGGTTGAATTATGCAAGCGGTATTCCTATATTGCAGCAAGTTTATTCGAAAAGGATTTAAAACAATTTACTAATAAACAAATATTTGAGTTAATGAAGATAGTTAACCCGTTTACAGATAAACTTACATCAAAAAGGTTAATTTCAGCATATTCATTATTTGATATAAATGGTCTAAGTGAATATCAAAGAAATGAAATAGCAGATTTTTACCTGCCATTTATAATCAGCAGCAAGGATATATTCCCATATGAAATTGTATCATTTGCTGTGACCAATGTTCATGAACGTTTAGCAAAACTCGATTATCCTGAGGAAAAGTGGGCTAAACTTCAAAAATCCTTACCATCAGTAACTGTGTTCAATCAATGGGATAGATGCAAAAGGTTAAGAAAGGCAATTAAGAAGAAAGGATACGATATTAAACAATTAAATAAGTACAACGATAATGAGTTGGATATTCACTTACTATAGAATGGTGGTTATTATATAAGAATTGTTTATGTTTATTATAAGAGAGTTTTGTTTTCTGATTTTAGTCTGCATCTATTTTGACCTAATGACACAA
>JAAYFB010000214.1 GCA_012728465.1 Proteiniphilum sp.
CGTCGTGTTGAAGTTACCAAGTAATTCTTGATAGTATATTGGTTACCCTTTTGGGGATACGTGATACATATTACTTGGCATCGAAATAGTACATGGCTAGAGTAAAAAGCAGAGGTAATTGTTTATAATGGTAACTGCACAATTACCTTTAAAGGTACTTTAACTGAGAATATTATTTGTTATTTTGCTAACGAATAATATTTGACTAGGCGATTAAGCTTATGATTAGGTTGTGTGAAAATTTAAAGCATAGAAACACAATGTGATCTATTTGTTACCGAACTGAATAGCGAGCTGGATATAATTACTCTCAAATTCTCCTTATCAGACTTAGTCTATAAGGGGAATTTTTTTTGCATATATATGCTTATACCATTTCTGTTCGGTAAAAATTTATTTAATGTAATATTAAATGATTTCAGGGTTATCATTAACAGACAAGATTGCTAGTGTTTACACAGAGACCCAAAAAACCTTCTTTTCGTCCCGTATCGGAAATGTGGGATGAGAATAATGTTTTTTGTGGGTACGTGGGTGTGTCGTATTACCCACCCGCTTACGCTGGATCCTACAATAATGTCATTCAGCTTTAGCGGGATTTGGTAGCACCAAATCAATTGGCTTTATTGGGTAGGACATTGTCTTTCTAACGAGCTGTTTACTTTTTCAAAAAGGGCTAGAGTTGTACTTTAAAAGCAACTCGAGAGGCTATGATTTATGAATTTATTTTTTTACCGGACAACAATAAAAAAATATTTATTATGACTGTTGACTAGTACTATCGTCATATAAATGCATGATTTAATTGTGCATCAAAAAAGTTTTAACCGAGCAATGATAAACAACTAATCATAAGTTATCTTCTTGTTGCTATCTCTCCCAAATTTCCCATGCAGCCAGTGCCTGTAGCACTAGCATCTCTTCACCATTTTTGATAGTTGCACCCTGTTTTTTGCCATTGTAGAGAAATAGTGTTTCGGCAGGATTATAAACTAAATCGTATAATAGATGCTCTTTTGTGATGAGATGATAGGGAAGGTTGGGGCATTCATCAGTTTTAGGAAATGTGCCGAGTGGTGAGCAATTTATAATAAGCTTGTAGTCATCCATAATTGATGCATCTATATCATTATATGTGATGCAGTTATTCCCTTTAGTGCGTGAGACGTATAACCATTCGATATTCATATCCTCTAGTGCTTGCACTATTGCCTTAGATGCTCCTCCCGTACCTAGCACTAGGGCTTTGGTGTGTGTGTGAGGATTGATGAGTGGTTGTATTGATTTTTTGAAGCCGACATAGTCCGTATTGTGGCCCTCAAGCTTGTAAGATGTACCATTGTTGTGGTATCTTATTACCTTGATGGTATTTACAGCCCCTATCTTTTGAGCATTTGTGGACAGAGAGTCAAGAAATGGAATGACTGTCTCTTTGTGAGGAATGGTTACGTTCAGACCTTTTAAATTTTCAGTATTGTCTAATACCTTGACTATATCTTCTATATTTTCGATTTCAAAGTTCAGATATTCTGCATCAATATACTCCTGCTTGAATTTATTATTGAAATATTTTGCAGAAAAGGAGTGTCCTAGTGGAAATCCAATTAATCCATATTTATTCATTTCACTTATTCTGTAGGTTTTTCTGCAATATATAGCGTGGCGATGCCTAAAGTAAATCTTCTTAAACGAATTTTTGTGAATCCATTTTCTTGTAAAATAAGCATCATGTCTCTTCCTTGCGGAAATGCTGCAATAGATTCAGGAAGGTATTCATATGCTCTTTGCTCTGTCGAGAGCACTTTGGCTATCACAGGCATTCCATATTGAGTGTATGTATTGTATAAGCTTTTTATTTGTGGTTGTTGAGGGATGGTAAGCTCCACAAATATAAATACTCCACCAGGTTTTAATACTCTAAGTATCTCTTTGAAACTCATATTGATGTGTTCGAAGTTTCTGACACCAAATGAGACAGTTACAGCATCAAAAGTGTTTTCAAAATATGTTAGTTCGGCACAATCTTGACGTTCAAAGTGTATAATATCTTGAAGCCCATTTTGCAATACTTTTTCTCTACCCACATTCATCATCCCTACTGAGATGTCTGTTGCAGTTATGCGGTCTGGCTTTAGTATTTTGTTTGCCATGATAGCAAAGTCCCCCGTGCCAGTTGCAATATCTAGTATTTGCTTAGGTTTATATTTTCTGATAGCTTTTAGTGATTCTTTACGCCAGTATTTATCTATTCCTAACGATAAGACACCATTAAGTTTGTCATACTTAGGTGCAATTTCATTGAACATATCTATCACCTGTTCACTTTTTGGCTGCTCTGAATTATATGGCTTTACTTTTTCTACATCGTAGCTCATCTTGATTTGCTTTTTAGATTTCAGATTTTAGCTCTTGGCGATTGCCAAGAGCCAATTGTGAAATGCTATTTTAAATATTCTGATACGTTTCTTTCAATTCTCTCTTCTAGGTCACTAGTATTTGCCTTCACAAATTTATCCCCAACAATTTTTTCGTAAAGTTCTATGTATCTTTCAGACACAGAATTGCAATACTCTTCAGTCATTTCGGGAACTTGTTGCCCCTCCTGTCCTTGAAATCCATTTTCGATGAGCCATGTACGCACAAACTCTTTCGAAAGCTGCTTTTGTGGCTCCCCTTTGTCGAATCGTTCTTGATATCCTTCACTGTAGAAGTATCTTGATGAGTCTGGGGTGTGTATCTCGTCTATTAAGTATATTTTGCCATCTTTTTTGCCAAACTCATATTTTGTGTCAACAAGTATAAGTCCTTTCTCTGCAGCCATTTCAGTGCCACGCTTGAACAGCTCGTATGTGTATTTCTCTAATTGCTCGTAATCTTCTTTGCTAATAATGCCTTTTGCAATAATATCTTCTCGAGAAATATTTTCGTCATGCCCTTCGTCTGCTTTGGTAGTGGGCGTAATGATTGGTGTTTCGAACTTTTGATTTTCACGCAACCCTTCAGGAAGAGGTAGTCCGCAAATGCTTCGTGCTCCTTTTTTATAGTCGCGCCAAGCACTTCCCGTAATATATCCACGAATTACCATCTCAATCTTAAATGGCTCACATCTTAGTCCTACCGTTACCATTGGGTCGGGCGAAGCTTGTTTCCAATTAGGAACTATGTCTGATGTAGCGTCTAAAAATTTAGCAGCAATTTGATTAAGTACTTGACCTTTGTATGGAATACCTGCAGGAAGTACAACGTCGAAAGCCGAAATTCTATCTGTGGCAATCATAACTAATGTGTCTTCACCAATGCTATAAACATCACGTACTTTTCCGTGATAGACATCACTTTGTCCTTTAAATTGAAAATCTGTTTTTGTAAGAGAATTGTTCATCTCGATTTATTTTGTTGAAATTGTTTGTATGTTGTCTGTTAGCTTTTGCAATTAGCTAGTTGCTAAAAGCTAATGGCTGTTTTATACCTATTCCTCACTTCTTTCATATGCCTCTACAATTCGCTGTACGAGGATATGTCGCACAATATCTTTTTTGTCGAACTCGATAGTGGCTATTCCATTTATATTTTTTAAAACCTTCATTGCATGTATGAGACCCGATTGCTGTGATCTAGGTAGATCTATTTGAGTAATATCACCTGTAATTATCATTTTGCCATTCATGCCAAGACGAGTAAGAAACATCTTAATCTGTTGTTTAGTAGTGTTTTGAGCTTCGTCTAAAATGATTACTGCATCGTTAAGTGTCCTTCCTCGCATAAATGCTAGAGGAGCTATTTGTATTACTTTGTTTTCGATGTATTCCTTTAGCTTTACAGGTGGAATCATATCTTCCAAAGCATCATAAAGTGGTTGAAGATAGGGGTCTATTTTATCTTTCATGTCCCCAGGTAGAAAACCAAGATTTTCTCCTGCTTCTACTGCGGGGCGGCTAAGAATAATCTTACGCACCTGTTTAGTTTTTAATGCTGATACTGCTAAAGCAATGGCTGTGTAAGTTTTGCCTGATCCTGCTGGGCCTATTGCAAAAAGCATGTCATTGTTGGCGAATGCTTCTACTAGCCTTTTTTGATTGCGAGTGCGAGCTCTTATGGGTTTGCCATTTAGTCCGTGCAATATTAGGTCTTCTACCTTTGTTACCTCGGGCGACTTGCCTTTTACTATAGTAATAATATCCTCCTCACGAAGGATATTCATCTCGACACTAAATTTTTCTAATTCCTGAACTCTATCTTCAAAAACAACCATCTCCTCCTCGTCTCCAATTACTTTAATTACATTTCCTCTGGCAACTATACGAAGCTTTGGAAATAGTGTTTTAAGTAATTGGATATTGCTGTTGTTGACACCAAAGAAAACTACAGGGTCGATATTTTCAAGAATTATTATGCGTTCAATCATCTTCCGCTTTTTAGGAAATTAAGTGAATACTGATATGATTTGTTCTCCTCTTTCTCAATATAGTTAATGTAGGCGTTGTTTACAAATCTATTGCCACCAGGTGTTGGATAATTGCCCGAGAAATACCAGTCGCCTTTGTTGTTAGGACATGCTTCGTGTAGCTCCTCTATGGATTGGTACACAATCTTTACTTCTGCTTTGATATCTTTTCCAGTCAGCATTTGTGCTATTTTTGTTGAAATCTCATCATCTGTGAATGGAGCATATATCTCTTTCACGTAGTTTACAATCTCTTCTTTAGGCTTGTTGATTTGCGATACACACTTTTCGTACACATCTTTTATTATGTGTTGAAGGCCTCTCTCGTTTAGCAACTCAATGGTAGCTCTGAATGCTATAAACTCACTCATGCGAGACATATCGATGCCGTAACAGTCGGGATACCTAATTTGTGGCGACGAAGATACTATTATTATTTTAGTAGGATCTAGCCTATCCAATATTTTGATAATACTCTTCTTCAATGTGGTACCCCTAACAATGCTATCGTCAATAATCACAAGTTTGTCTTTCCCTCGACGCAATGAGCCGTATGTAATATCATATACGTGTGTGGCTAGCTCTTCTTTTGATTTTCCTTGAGCAATGAAGGTGCGTAGCTTTATATCTTTGATGGCTACCTTCTCTGATCGCACTCTCTTCGCTAGAATATTTTCAGTCTCTTCGGGTGTAAGTTCGTTTTGTCTCTCTAATATTTCTATTGCCTTTTGTCTATTGAAGTATTTTTCTAATCCCTCTAGCATACCAAAATAAGCTACTTCAGCAGTGTTTGGAATAAATGAGAATACTGTATTGTCAAAATCATTATCTATTGTTTCAACAATCTTTGGCACAAGAAGTTCTCCTAGTTTTTTTCGCTCTTTATAGATGTCAAAGTCTGAGCCTCGGGAGAAATATATTCTTTCAAATGAACATGGAGTAATCTCTTCTTTAGGTTTATGTATTTGGTGAGTGCTCACACGTCCATCTCTTTTTACTACTAATGCTTGTCCTGGATCGAGCTCTACAACTTGTTCTTTTTTAAGATTAAACGCAGTTTGAATAACTGGCCTTTCAGATGCTACGACAATCACTTCGTCATCGGCATAATAAAATGCTGAACGAATACCCCAAGGGTCGCGCATTGCAAATGAGTCGCCACATCCTATTAGTCCACAAATAGCGTATCCTCCATCCCACATTTCACTAGTATGTTTTAGGATGAAAGGTATCTCAAGGTTTTGCTCAATCAGATTGCTAACCTCTTGCCCTGTTTTGTTTTTGTGATCTATTTTGTCAAACTGAAATTGAACCTCTCTGTCAAGATGATGACCTAGTGACTCTAACATCACAAAGTTGTCGGCATAATCGCGTGGGTGTTGTCCTTCAGAGATAAGATGTTCAAACATCTCATCGGTGTTAGTCATGCTAAAGTTTCCTGCTATTGCTAGGCTTCGAGATGCCCAGTTGTTTCGTCTCAATAGTGGATGAACATATGTTAGTCCTGTTCTTCCATTTGTACTATATCTTAGATGACCTAAAAATAATTCTGCTGCATATGGGATAGATTGTTTTGCGAACTCTACATCTGCCATTTGTTCTGGTGTAAATCGTTTAAATGATTCGTGTACCTTATCAAATACATCAGTAATAGCCCCTGAGCCCAAAGCTCTCTCCCTAAAAATATATTCATTGCCAGGCGCAGCATCTAGTTTGACAGCACCTAGGCCTGCACCTTCTTGACCTCGGTTGTGTTGTTTCTCCATTAGCAAGTATAACTTATCTAAGCCATATTGCCAAGTTCCATACTTTTTGTAATAATAATCGAGTGGCTTTAGCAATCTAATCATTGCAATCCCACATTCGTGTTTTAAGATGTCACTCATTTGTGCTTTATAAATTTAGGATGCAAATTTAAGCCAAATTAGAAGAAGTGTCGAGTAATTAGATACAAAAAAATGAAAATTGTAGGAGTCTATTTTCAAAATGATTGAGAAACAAGTATAAAAAAAGAATTTTGATTAAAATTACTTGAGAGGACCAGATGGTTTTTTATTTTATTCGCGGATTGACTGTAAATTGCTACGTGAGTGTATGTTATTATTCATTACTCAATTGAAGTTTATATATTGTTCTAGGATTTCTCTCAGTGTGACAACTATACATCCTACGAGTAAATTTATATCTTTGTAACCAACAAATAAAAGTTTAAAGCAACATGATGAATTGGGAAAATATATTCTCTTCAAAGAGATTTGGAATGGAGAACTATC
>JAAYFB010000215.1 GCA_012728465.1 Proteiniphilum sp.
ATAGGCAGTATGATTTGGAAAAGTTTTGATACCAGCAATAGAACTAATATTTATAATAGTTCCACTATTTCGTTTTACCATAGATTCCGCTACGGCATGAACACCATTTAGTAAGCCTTTAATATTCACATCGAGCATAGCGTCCCACTCTTTTGGATCTTGAGATACGATATTACCGAGTAGCATTATTCCTGCATTATTTACAATTGCTCCTACTGCTCCAAATTGACTTTCAGCAAGTCGAACAGCATCTTCAAATGCTTTCCTATCCGTCACATCCAATGACATACAAATTGTATTCTCAAGGTTCAGTGCTTGCATCGGTTTAACACGTCTAGCCAATAGTAGTAGAGGATGTCCTAACTTAGCAAACTGTTTGGCTGTTGCGAGCCCTATTCCCGCACTAGCACCTGTAATTACAATCAATTCTTTTTTCATAATTTCAATAATTTTTATTGAGTTCAAAGGTATTGTACACAATGCAGGATTGCAATATGTGATATAATTGTCAGCTACTGATATGTAAATCAGTATAGACTAAATAAGGCTAAACACTTTCTTCCCATCCCAGCTCCACAATCCAACTATGTCATCTTCTTGTTCGGTGTTTAGTTCATCGGGCAAAGGTATGAACGGATTTTAGAGAGCATATTCCTTGCCTTCGGTTTTCTCCAAAATCTTCCTCTTTCCCTTTGGGCGAGCGTATTTGGTAGAAAAAATATGCTCCTCTAAAATGCCTATACCTGCTTGTTGCCCTTGAAACAAAAAACGACCGACCCGAAGGATGACGCATGAAAAAAAATGTCGCTGTTATGAGAAAAGAAAGAATAAAATTAATGAAACAAAACTCCCTCACCTCTGGAATCATCATAAAATTAGTTCTTGCAGTGGCTTTTGTGGGACTGTGTCTGCTCTTTCTCTATCAGAGTGGAGTGGCTCTAGGTGTTGGCATTGGAGGGTATCTGATAGTTCGATGTGTTCTCAAAGTGATTCGACTATCTATTCGACTAGTCTTCACAATACTATCTATCCTTTTTCTACTCGCTACAATAGCAATTTTAACAACTATCATCTTTTAAATCTTACAATTATGGCAAAACAATATTTACTATTCGCAAAGAAAGAAATTGATACAAACAAGCAGTCTGTATCTGTGAATCAAGTGGTACAAATGGAGGGTTACAACTATCCTAAATATGTGGTGTATAAGGTTGAGAAGACAGATTGGGGCATCAATTATCAACTGATTGATATTAATACTCATGTATTTAACTCGACTACTCACATTCGTCCACTAAGTGAAAAATTTGGTATTGGCATCTACTACGATGATAAAGAACCTCAGTATATGACTGCCGAAGAAGTTGCAACACTTTTGACAAAGGCTCAAGTCAAAAAGAAGTTGGAGGAACAACAAGCAGAGCAAGAAAAGAAACGCAGAGAAAAAGTGCGAGCAATTGGTAGAGAATGGCTTAGAGAAAGCATTCCTCAAGATGCTAAGGCTATCATTGTGGCGCGTTTGAAACAAGATGATTCGGACAGCCAAACGGACTACTTTGCATCATCTGTTCAAAGAACTATTATTCTAGGTTTCTCCAAACACAAGAGAGATTTGTTTTCAGAGATGAGAAAACATGCCAATAACTTTGAAGGAACAGCCTATCTAGCAGAGTATAACGAAGACTATGAGCATAGAGAAAAATACTCTATGGGCAATGGTTACTACTTGGGCAAAAGCAGTTATAGTGGTTGGATTATCGAAAAATCAATAATCTATGACAGAGATAATACGATTGAAAACTTTGCTTACATCGCTGGAAATCACGAAAATATCTATTTAAAACTAGATGCTTGTAAAGAAGTAACACCACAAACAGAACTCTTTGACAATGGCGAATTTGAGATAGTGGACTACTCACAAAAGGCAATTGCACTTTTTGGAGATACCAAGCCAATCAAAGAACTACTAATGGCAATGGGTGGAAAATTCAATCCACGATTGACACGCAATAACGAGAAAAAAGCAGGTTGGATATTTCAACAATCTAAGCGAGAAGAACTAGAAACAATCATCAATTTAAAATCGAAATAACTATGAAAGCAAGTAACCATTTTATAAGGACAATTCTAACCTATTTGGAATTGAGAGCAGAATCTGACAGCCTTTTCGCTGAATCATTTACAAAAGAAAATAAGAATATAGATGATTGCATAACCTACATTCTCAACGAGGTACAAAAGTCTGGTTGTATGGGTTTTGCAGATGATGAAATCTACTCAATGGCAGTTCATTATTATGATGAAGATGACATCGAAGTTGGTAAGCCTATGAACGGCAAAATAGTTGTCAATCATGTTGTTGAGTTGAGTGAAGAAGAAAAGGAACAAGCCAAGCAAGATGCGATTCAAAAGGCAATGAATGAGGCATCTAGGACTATGCTAAGAGTAAAGAAAAAACCAACTGCCAACAAACAAGAATCTACCAAACAATTAAGTCTATTTTGATTATGAAACCAATAACAAAACTTCAAAAACGAGTTGTAGAAGTAAGCAAAAGACTACCTAAACTCACTAAAACTCAAATAGAATGGGCATACGACAATGTGATAGACCACATTGGACGAAGAACAGACAAGGGGAAAATCACTTGTACCAAGTGTGGACACGCATGGCAAGGGCATGGAGAGTTAATCTCTACCCTTTGCGAGCACGCTTGCCCCCATTGTAATGCAGACTTGAAGATAGTAACCATTAATAAACGAGTGTTTAAGGGCAGTTACTATATGACGATAATCAGCAAGTGCCAAGAGTTTCAAGTATTGAGAACTTTAATGGTTAATTGTATTGCCAAAGTAGGACAACTACCTCAATACACACATTCGGAAGTGATGCAACGTTGGATTGCTCCCGATGGTAAACACTGTACTTTTGCAAGGCTCAGACAAACAATGGGAACAATCTATTTTGATTCGTGGATATATCACACTCCATTGGAACTCAGACAAGAGAATGATGTGTACAACCGAATTCCAACAGGTGTTATTTATCATAAACAAAGTTTAACTTCTGAACTCAAAAGAACAGGCTACAAGAAGAATTTATTTGGACAAAAACCACTTCAACTCTTCAAAATATTATTGACAGATAGTAGAGCCGAAACGCTTATCAAGAGTGGGTATAGTCATCTGTTGGAGCGAATTATCAATAGTGGATGGACGAAGATTGAGAACTATTGGGCATCTATTCGCATCGCAATCAGAAACAAATACAAGATTGAAGATGCTACACTTTGGTGCGATTACATTGACTTGTTGAGATTCTTTAGCAAGGACTTGTATAATGCTAAATATGTTTGTCCTAGTGATTTGACAAAGGATCATGACCAATATGTAGCCAAGAAAGTAAAGGTGGATACACAACTAGAAATAGAAAAGCACTTGGAGAAAGAAGATGAATTTAGACTAGTGAAAGAGAAATTCTTTGGATTGATGTTTTCAGATGGTACTATCAATATTAGAGTATTGGAGAGTGTAGCCGAAATAGTAGCAGAGGGTATTGCCATGCACCATTGTGTTGGCTCGTATTATACTAAGGAAGATTCGCTAATTCTATCAGCAAGTATTGATGGAAAACGAATTGAAACGATTGAAATCTCTATTTCTCAACTCAAGGTAATTCAATCGAGAGGTGTATGCAACAAAAATACTGACTACCATGACCAAATTATAGAGCTTGTAAATAAGAATATACCTCTTATTCAACAACGAATGATTGCATGAAAATTGCAAATCATGCAATCGACAGACGGGCGAAAAATCGCCCGTTACTTTTTCCATGACTTTGCTAAACGGACGGGGAGAAAAAGTAACAAAAAGCCTTGTTTATCGTCTTATTTTCTAACTTTAAATATGCTTTTCACCTTGGTATCTTGTTCAAAATATTGTTTCGCATTTATTAACGATGCATACGAATTATTAATAGAGGTTGCTGTATCTGCAAACAATCGGCTATTTCCATCAATATTAGTTCGCCATTTTAAATCAATAATTCTTAGTTGTTGAAGGATTGCAGACATTTGAAAAGCATATTCATTATTTATATTTCGCGTAAGTTCTTCTGCCGTTAGAGTTGTCAATGGAGTTATTAGATTTGCCATAGAATAAACCATTGTACTTCTACCGTTTGGCGCATTTTGTATCCAACTATTGCTAATTTTAACAACTTCACGATGAAAAGCCAAGTAAGGATGACCAGAACCTGTTATTTGAGGTGTCCAACTCAATGTTAATTCATCCAACTTCATGAATATGGTATTCCATTCAGACATCAATTCCAAAATCTGGGATTGATAATTATTATATGTATTAGTAATATTATGCTCTATTGATTTTAAAAAATTGAATTGACTAATTAAGTTATATGTCATTTTGTCATTTTTGTCATCGACTTTAGAGGATGTTGAATTTATCATAAAAGTGGTAATAAACCTATCAACACCAATGCTGTCAGCTTTTTCTGCTAACATTTTTGTATATTCAAATCTCTCAGGATGTATATCTTGAGAATGGGCAATATTTGAAGATAATTCATTGCATGAAGCCACTTGCTTTTCAATAGATGTTTTTATCAAATCTATCCAATTAAGAATAATGGTTCTATAGTTTTTCGTTTCGTTTTGTATGGCAACTTGAGCTCTATACCAAACAATTATCTGCCCTATAATAAAAACAGTTAAAGTAATAATGGCAGGAATGGCAATTCTTGCAATATTTTCAGGCATTCCCCATATATTATTGTTGTCTAATAAAGTAGAATGTGGAAGTGGAACTGTTTCTGAACATGTAAGAATAGTATCCTTGTTTTTATATATAGTGTCTATTGCTAATAATAAAGTATCTTTCATTGTGTTCTTATAATTGAGTGAATATATTTGGATTAGTAATAAGCCCTGCGGTAATTCCTGCAAGAACATTTTCACCAAAGCTTTTCAGCTTGTCGATCATTTTTTCTTTCTTTATTGCAAGTTCTTCTTTTCCGCCTAATATCTCTTTTAATTCTTTGATTTGTTTGCCATTTAACTCATCTCTCAAAATATCCAAAACTATATTCAGTTCTAAAGATTGATTTTGATTCTGAGATAAATTGTTTGTTATATTTATTGATTTATCGATTTTGAAATCATTATCAGGCAAACCAAGACTATCTATTTCTTGAATAATATTATCAATTAGATCAGATATTTCGTTTTTAATTGATTCAGTCGAAAAACCATATACAGGATTGTTGTCCCATTTGAATATTTTAAGTTGACTTATTGCGCTAGTAAAATATTTAACTCGTTCTTGATATGGACTATTTTCTGAGTAGAATCGTTCAACTATACTTGATAAAGCAGAAATATTTTTATCAAGTATAATTTTATCTGTCTCTAAAGAATCCTTGATGCTGATCAAATGGTTTTTCAATTTATTTAAATCGACTTTCATCTTAACTGTTTTTTTTAATAATTGGTGTTATTTCATAAATTATCGACACAGAATCATCGACATCCCCACATCTATGCCACTCCTTGTTTGATTTTACGGTACAATAAATTGCGAAATCAGTACGAACATGCTTGTTTTCCACTAATAATTCAAGTTTATTGTTGTTTTCTACATAAATAGATGTTTCTTTCTTATCAAATATCCAATTAATTATATAGGAATCAGAGACAAAGCTAGGGTCTATTTCTGCTTCTAAAATAATTTTATCTCCAACAGAGACTTTAAAGTCATTTTTGCGCGTATCGCATCCTCCTCTTCCTGTTGAATTCCTATAAATTTGTGGTTCGGCATACTGATTGCCATACGAATCAGATATCTTTATTATTGTAGGTGCATTATATTTCTTATCCATATTTTTTTCTTTATAGCCATGTTTTATAGAATTTATTACATCGTTAGAATAACACAATGCTTGTAATGATTCATGAACGGAAATAGGATTAGCATGATATAACTTATTTCTAATGGCTATGAGTCTATTTAAAAAAGTACGAGCTTCTTCATTTCCATTAGGATACGCAGTTGTAAAATATTGCTTGAAATATAATTGGTACAGATTCGGATTGCATATGATTTTTACAATATCATCCAATAGCAAAGCATCGACAAAGCGCGAATAACGTTCGGGGGTATTTTGCATTCTTTCTTTTGCATCCTTAACTATTTCCGTCTTTAACAAGCGCTTTCCTTGAGAGTCTGTATAATCAAAATATAGTCCGCCGTATATTGATGTAAACTCCCTATCAATAACATTACGAATCCATATCTCTAGATTTTCAATGGATAGTTTGCATTCACTTCTTATCGCCTCAAAATTCGACATAATTTTGTATTTTATTTTTCAGCATGTTTTGATGTCTTACATTACTTGTGTAAAAGTACCTATAAAAAAACACCTGACAAAAAACCTTGCCAAGTGTTTTCCAACAACTTGCCCGAAGTAGTTCATACATTAACGAAACTGTCTTCTTATCTCCATTTTGAACCGAAACGGATTGAAAACATAATAGTAGCAGTTGGTAGCTACTATTTTCATGTTGGTTATTGTGTGAATAGTGCCTTTTCTCCACTAATTTTTTAGCAAAGTTACAGGCATTTACTCACAAATAGCAAGGTCGAGCCTCATGGTTTGGCAAACAATCTACCTTTTTTCTTTTTACTGGCAAACCGGAAGATAAAAGTGTGTTCTTCACTAAAACCTTACATGAAATGAGCATAATCCCTGTGTTTCTGAAAGCAAAAAATTATTGTTTCATTCTTAAAATTTTGCATCTTGAAAATAAATTATCTCAACATTCCGGAGATTACTGTATCTTATAAAGATAAAGTAAAATCGAGCAAACGTGCTGTGGCTAAAAGATCTCTGGACGCTTTCCTATTATTCATCTTTTTCGGTTCTGTTGCTTTCATCGTTCTCACTCTGCCAGCTAAACGTCTTCTGCACCACCTGCCCAAAATTATTCTCAATATAAATATCGATACTTTGTTGATTGGTAGAGTGGGAAGTATAGTACAGCCTGAAGACCATCTTTTCCAAAGGATACAGATCGTTAGGCAGTAAAACAGTTCCATCCTCCATTTTGAGTTCACCCTTTCCGTCAGGTTGAAAATATCGAATAAAGTATTGAGCCTGTTTGAACTCACCCTCCCTAACCAGTGTACACCGTATCTCAGCAGTTTCCCCTTGCGCAATCTTCTTTTGCACCGGCAGAGTAACAAGATCAAACGGATAATCCTGCTGAATATCCAACTCGTTGTTGCAGCCACATACAACCACACCCAGCAAAAGAGTGCAAAAAACGTATATCCAATTCTTTTTCATCATGATTTTGGTTTAATTGATAATAAATTTCAGTCCTGCTCCAAACTGCGTATGGAATTGCTCCGTTGTTGTACCCCACAACACTCTTTCACGGGCAGTCAGCAGGAAAATGACACGATCAGACAAATAACACTCCATCTCCAAAGTGATAGCACCGCCATAGATAAAACGGTCTTGATTGCGAAGCACAGAACCGTCAAAGAGTATTTTCTCACCCCAATTACTGGTTTCATATCCACCCAATACCGAACCACCCAGAGAGAACAGCACATTCTTATTCCTGTCGGAAAGAAAATGTAAAAAATAACCACCCTCCCCCGTAAATTGAGAAACCGGTATCCTACTGCCGCTGTACGGATAATATCGGTTTATAAACTCCCCACCAAATACCCATTTATTTGCATGTTTGGAATAAACAGACATAGATGCACCAACGTAATATCCCAATTTATTATGATTGGCAGATGAATGAAAACCGTCCACCATACCGCCACGAACCTCCAGTCCTTTCATACCCGGCAGACAACGCTGAGCGTGCGCCTGTTCAGTCAAGACCAGGCACAACATAAATATAACAGCGATTGACA
>JAAYFB010000216.1 GCA_012728465.1 Proteiniphilum sp.
CATAATGCATGGAAGTCGGCCGAACCAGGCGTTTTATTCTGGGATACTATCACTCGTGAGTCGGTAGCTGATTGTTATGCCGAGCAAGGCTTTAAGACTGTTTCAACCAATCCTTGTGGTGAAATTCCTCTTTGTCCATATGATAGCTGTCGCTTGCTAGCTGTAAACCTTTATTCGTATGTGGTGAAGCCATTTACTAGTGAGGCACATTTCGATTTCGAACTATTTGCCAAGCATATTCGCTATGCACAACGAATCATGGATGATATTATCGATTTGGAGATGGAGAAGATTGACAAAATTCTTGCAAAAATAGATAGTGATCCAGAGTCGGAAGAGGTGAAACAAACGGAAAGGTATCTGTGGGAGAAAATTCGCAAAAAGACCTTACAAGGACGCCGTACTGGTCTTGGCATCACTGCCGAGGGAGATATGTTGGCAGCATTGGGTATTAGATATGGATCGGAAGAGGGTAATGATTTCTCGGAAGAAGTACACAAAACAGTTGCTCTTAATGCTTATGCTTCGTCTGTGGAGATGGCAAAAGAGAGAGGAGCATTTGAGATATTTGATGCTAAGCTAGAGGTTAATAATCCATTTATCAATCGCCTAAAGGAGGCAGACCCAAAGCTATATGAAAATATGCTTAAATATGGGCGTCGTAACATTGCTTGCTTGACAATTGCACCTACGGGAACCACTAGTCTTATGTCGCAAACCACATCAGGTATCGAACCAGTGTTTATGCCAGTTTACAAACGTCGTCGCAAAGTTAATCCGAGAGACAAGGATGTTAAAGTGGACTTTGTAGATGAAAACGGAGATGCTTGGGAAGAGTACGTTGTGTTTCACCACAAGTTTGAGAAATGGATGACCGTAAACAATTATTCCAAATTTAAAAGCTACTCCAATGAGGAACTTGATGAGCTTATGGAGAAATCACCATATCACAAAGCCACATCCAATGATGTTGATTGGCTAATGAAGGTTAGAATGCAAGGACGTGTTCAAAAATGGGTTGATCACAGTATCAGCGTAACTATTAACCTGCCGTCAGATGTTGACGAAGAGCTAGTAGGGCAATTGTACATGGAGGCATGGAAAAGCGGATGTAAGGGATGCACCGTTTATAGAGATGGTTCTCGTGCAGGGGTTCTTATTGCCAATGACACAAAAGAGGAAGGTAAGAAGGATGAGGATTGTTACGAAATTCCAACACTTGTAACATCTCGCCCCATTGTTTTGGATGCTGATGTTATTAAGTTTCAGAATAATAAAGAGAAATGGATTGCCTTTATTGGACTGCTCAATGGTCGCCCCTACGAGATATTTACTGGTATAAATGATGAAGATGACGGCATAATGATACCTAAAAATGTATCTACTGGAAAAATCATTAAAGCAGTAGATGAACATGGTGCCAAACGTTATGACTTCCAATTCCAGAACCGTAGAGGATACAAAATTACTATTGAAGGACTAGATAGCAAGTTTAATCCAGAATATTGGAATTATGCTAAGTTGATTTCTGGAGTATTAAGATATGGTATGCCTATTGACCAAGTGCTTAAGCTTGTGTCGGGCCTAGAGCTTGATAGCGAAACCATTAATACATGGAAAAACGGCGTGGAGCGTTCACTTAAGAGATACATGCCAAATGAAACAGAAGCCAAGGGGCAAAAATGCCCAGTTTGCTCAGTCGAGGCTCTTATTTATGAAGAGGGCTGCCTTACTTGTAGAAACTGTGGAGCTTCTAGATGTGGATAAATTTTAGCATTTAGTGCGTAAGTCACATATATAAACTCCTGATTGGAATTGATATTCCTTCAGGAGTTTTTTTGTTTATTCCAATGATTGTGCGGACTGACCAATGTGTCTGCCCAACGTAAGGGCTGACCAATGTGTCTGCCCAATCAAATATCCATCATCCTCTCGCAAAGCCGATTTGGTTGTTTAATGGTTGAATGGTTTATTCGTTGATCCCGATAGCTATCGGGAGTTGAATAGTTCAATCTTTTATCCCTTTATCACAATAATCTTTTTCTCTCGCAAAGCCGCAAAGCCGCAATTCTTTTCTTCTCATTATTTAAGTCGCAACCACGCAATTAATTGCTTGAATGCGAAGAATAGGAGCAACCGAATAACCATCGAATTACAACGAATAACAATTGAATATCCACATCGTACGGGCCGACCTACGTGTCTGCCCAGCCAAATAACCATTAACCACCCAATAACCCCTAATCATTTATGCAATATCTGATTCTTGTAAGTTTATTTATTGCATGATGTGTTATAATGTATATATTTGTCATGAGATTTTACACAGTTTTACAAAAAGAAAATGTTTGAAACACTTTTGTGGTATAAAACCGAATAAGCTTTTAAAAATTTAAAGAAGAATAGAACATGGAAAATATTATTGGAATTGATATTGGAGGCACCTCCATTGTGGGAGGTAGAATAGAGGGAGAAAAAATTGTAAAGCAACTAGCCACTGATAGCAAAGCATCGGTAGGTGGAGAAGTTACATTGAACTCCATAAAAGACTTGATTAAGGATTTGATCACTGCTGACACAAAGGCTATAGGCCTGGGTGTGCCTAGCATAGTTGACAGAGATAAAGGTATAGTTTATAATGTGCAGAACATTAATGATTGGGACGAAGTGCATTTAAAGTCTATTATTGAGGCAGAATTTGGTTTGCCCGTTTATCTCGACAATGATGCTAATTGTTTTGCTTACGGCGAAAAAATTTATGGAAAAGGCAAGGAGTTTAAAAACTTTGTAGGAATTACTTTAGGCACAGGTGTGGGTGGCGGTATAGTTAATAACCATCACCTTTTATCGGATTCTAACTGTGGCTCGGGAGAGTTTGGTGAGCTACCATATCTTGATTCAATTTTAGAGGAGTATTGTGGCAGTAGATTCTTTACACGTAGAGCCAACCAATCTGGATACGAACTTGCTATGCGGGCTAAGAATGGTGATGCAGATGCTATTGCAATATACAACGAATATGGAAAACATATTTCGGTGTTGGTAAAAACAATTTTACTAGTATTAGATCCACAGGCAATCATATTTGGTGGTTCTATTTCTCAATCTTTTGATCTTTTCAGAGAAAGTGTTTATGAGAACTTAAAAGACTTTCCATATCCAAAATCTGTGGATAATATAAAAATTATCACTTCTGATTTAAACAATATTGGAATTCTGGGAGCTGGTGCTTTGTGTGTTGAATAAGGTTGTGCTAATTAGACCTACTAACCCTCGTTTTCGCCTACTGCGAACACGTCCTTAACGAGGGGTAATTGGTTTTTCTTTCCAAACAAACTATGCCCCCACGTCACTAAATAGATATGCCTGCCGCCCTTACAGGGCTAATACACATCAATATATCAAATTCATGGGGCTCTGCCCCATGCTATTGCCATAACGCCTCCAGCGTTAATCACCACATCGTACGGGCTGACCCATGTGTCTGCCCAACCAAACTACAACGAATAACAATTGAATAACCATCGAATAACAATGAATAACAACTGAATAATCTCTTCATCTCCCGATAGCTATCGGGATCATCCCCCCCAAATACCAAACAACATTGGCTGTTTTAATTTCAAAACACTCAAAATATCAAACGTTATTGACTGTTTTTAATTTCGAAAACTCAAAATATCAAATGACATTGACAGAAATAAAAACAAAACACTATCATTATCACTTATCATTCGCAATTATTGTTAATTTTAGGGGCTAATATTAAATAGTTTTAGCAGTGTTGGCACTTTTTTACTCTCATCATCACCTAATGATGGTAGTTTTTGGTTCTCTGCACTCACATTTACATCTATAAATGGCAGTTAGGAGAAGAAATCACTCCCAACCACAAATGAGATTTGGGGTAAAAAGTTCAAATCACTCCCAACCACAAATGAGATTTGGGTATTTTCGGTCATTTTATAACATCACTTAACTTTTTAACGGCGTTTTTGGAGCCAAAGCTGTTGTTTAGCTTCAAGAATTGGAGTTTTTTCATCAAAAAAGGGCAAATCTCATTTGTGGTTCAGAGTGATTTGTTTTAAAAAGGGCAAATCTCATTTGTGGTTGA
>JAAYFB010000217.1 GCA_012728465.1 Proteiniphilum sp.
GATTTTCACTCATTGATGGGAGTTTTGATTATTGAGGATAAGGATTTAGAGGAGAAGAAAGAATTAGAAAACTCAATAAGATGAAAGCAATTGATATCATAAAAGATCTTTCAATGTTTATCATACTAGTATTGCTTCAAGCTTTGGTTTTAAATAGCATTACTTTGTTTGGTGTTGCAGTGCCAATATTGTATATTTATTTTATTATAAAGCAGCCATTGGGTAGAAATAGATTTTATGTTATATTGTCTGCTTTCTTAATTGGATTGGTTATTGATATGTTTTTAAATACTCCTGGTGTGAATGCTGCTGCCACTACTATTGTTGCTACACTTCGTTCACTATTGGTGTATATTCTTTATCCTAAAAATGAAATTGTTGGGATGGTGCCAAGTATAAGAAATGGAGCTTTGGCATTCGTGAAATATACGATTGTGATGGTGTTACTACATCAGATATTTCTTTTCACTATTGATGCCATTACTCTATTTAATTTAAATCATACTCTAATTAGGATAGCATCATCATCAGCTTTAACTGTTATATTGATTATCGCATCAGATTCTTTGTTTTTTAGAAAGGGACGCATAAGTGGGTAATACAAAAAACAATTTTGAAAAAAGAAAATATATTATTGGTGCAATAGCTGTGTTGATTGTACTAGTTTACTCATTGCAATTATTCAAATTGCAGATTCTTAGTCCTGAGTATAGAAAATATGCCGATAGTAATGCCTTTTTTAGTAAGACATTATATCCCTCACGAGGTTCTATATATGACAGAGAGGGAAATCTAATTGTATATAACCAGCCTACCTACGATGTGATGATGGTAGTGAGAGAGATGATTGAGTTTGATACCTTAGATTTTTGTAATACATTAAACATAGATGTGCCTACATTTCTGCAGCTTGACGCTGATATGAGAGATAGGCGAAAAAATCCTGGATACTCTTCCTATACCCCACAAATATTTAAAACTCAGCTCGACATCGAAGAGTACGGACTTTTGCAAGAAAAGCTATACAAATTCCCAGGAGTTTATATTCAAAATAGAACCGTGCGTCAATATAAATACCCCAACATGGGTCTAATATTAGGGTATGTGGCCGAAGTGGATAAAAATAAGATGGCTGCAGATCCTTATTATGTAAGAGGTGATTATGTAGGCAAATCAGGAATTGAGTTATCTCATGAAGAAGACTTGCGAGGAGAAAAAGGGGTGGAAGTTTTATTGAGAGATGCTCATGGACGAATTCAAGGTAAGTATAAAGATGGAGAAATGGATAAAGAACCCATATCGGGTCGTGATCTTACTCTATCTATAGATATAGAATTACAAGCATATGGTGAGTATTTGATGCAAAATAAAATAGGTTCCATAATTATGATTGAACCTAAAACTGGTGAAATACTTAGCATGGTGGCTGCACCTACTTATGATCCTTCATTACTTACAGGTAAAGATTTTAGTAGTAATTACTTGAAACTAGAGCAAGACCCATATAAGCCATTAATAAATAGAGCAGTAGCTGGAACATATCCTCCAGGTTCCACTTTTAAACCATCACAAGGTTTAGTTTTCCTTCAGGAAGGAATTATTACTCCCGAAACAAGATACAGCTGTTTTGGCGGATATCCACCACTCGGTGGACGCCCTAAGTGTCATCCACATGCATCATCAGTTAGTTTGCAGCCTTCATTGGCTACTTCGTGTAACTCGTTCTTTTGTTATGGTCTTAATGCTATGATATCCAACCGAACAAAATATGCAAGCAACCTAGAGGCTTTCGAAGTTTGGAAAGACTATATGGTTGATATGGGTTTTGGATACAAGCTAGGTGTTGATTTGCCTTCAGAGAAGAGAGGATTTATTCCAAACAGTAAATATTACTCTAACGTATTTAAAACAGATAAATGGAACGGGCATAATATAATATCGATTGCTATAGGTCAAGGAGAGGTATCTTCTACACCTCTACAGTTGGCTAACTTTTCAGCTTTGATAGCAAATAGAGGATATTACTACAAACCCCACGTTGTGAAGGAGCGCAAAGGTGCACCTTTAGATACTTTATATACAATTCGCAGAGATTCAAGAGTTGACAGAGCTCACTTTGAATTAACTGTTGAAGGTATGGCAGATGCAGTAACTAATGGAACTTGCAGAAGAATTAATATGGAGCCACATCTTACAGTATGTGGAAAAACGGGTACTGCTCAAAACCCTCATGGAGCTGACCACTCATTATTTATTGGCTTTGCTCCAAAGGATGATCCTAAAGTAGCAATAGCTGTGATTGTGGAAAATGGAGGCTTTGGTGCAACAAATGCTGTGCCTATTGCAAGGCTTATGCTACAAAAATATCTGTTTGGGGAGATTTTGGAACAGGATAAATTTCTAGAACAAACTCTAGCCGACAGAGTCATATTGCCATTTATTTATAAGCAAAACATGGATAGAGAGCTTGCTGCAAGTAAGCTTGAAGGTGATAATTAGTATTTGAGATATTTTTTTAAGAACAAAGATGTTAAATACAAATAGCTATCTGGAAGAAAAAGGACATGTCGATTGGTTCACAGTTGTTATGTACCTTGTTTTTGTAATTCTAGGCTGGTTTAATATATATGCTGCAAGTTTCGACCTTGAAACAGCTGTTAGTATGTATGATTTATCTAGTAGGGCTGGAATGCAATTACAATGGATAGGTATTTCTATAATAGTGGCATTTGCATTATTAAAAATTGATGTTAGCTTTTATGAAACATATGCTTTTCTGTTTTATATAATTGGATTAGGTCTGCTTATACTCACGTATTTTGTGGCACCTGAAATTAAAGGGTCAAGGTCTTGGTTAGTTTTAGGTCCAATAAGACTACAACCAGCTGAGTTTATGAAATTTGTGATAGCATTAGTTATTGCAAGAATATTTAATGTGCATAATTTCAAATTGATGGAGCCTAAAAATCTATTAATTGTGTCTTCATTAATATTATTGCCAGTAATAATAGTTATTATGCAAAGTGAAACTGGAACAGCTCTTGTATATCTTAGTTTAATATTTGTACTATATAGAGAAGGACTGCCCGGTGGCCTTTTATTTATGGGTGTCGCATTCATTATATATTTTGTAATAACTATAAAGTTCTCTGAGACGCAATTAGGAATGCTATCTTTAGGCGAAATTATCACAATAGGACTAATAATTACTTTTACTGCAGGATTGGTTCGAAATTACTTGAAGAGAAAAGATACTCCAATAATTATTATATCAATTGGAGCTTTGGTTGCAGCAATAAGTTACTTCCTTTATAATATTAATTCTAGTCTTGATATAGGGTTGATGGCTATAATAGCATTGGTAGCAGTTTCATTATATATTATATTTTTATCTTTAAGATTCAGAAAGAAAAAATACATATATATATTATTGTTTATCGCAGGCTCATTTGTTTTTGTTGAGTCTAGTGAGCATGTATTTATGGATGTTATGCAGCCTCATCAACAGATGAGAATAAAATCTACACTAGGTATGGAACAAGATCTCCAGGGGTCGGGTTATCACGTAGGGCAATCTAAAATAGCTATCGGGTCTGGTGGAATGTTTGGCAAAGGATATCTTAATGGTACACAAACTAAGCTGAAATATGTACCTGAACAGGATACAGACTTTATATTCTGTACCATTGGAGAGGAGTGGGGATTCATAGGTTCGTTAGTAACACTACTGTTGTTTACAATCTTTATTCTTAGGCTTCTGTATTTAGCTGAACGACAAACTTCTGCATTTGGTAGGGTGTATGGATATGGGGTAATCAGTATTTTTTTATTTCACTTGATGGTAAATATTGGGATGGTTATTGGTATAATGCCTGTAATAGGGATTCCTTTGCCCTTCTTTAGCTATGGTGGTTCGTCAATCTTAGCATTTACAATATTGCTTTTCATCTTTCTTAAAATTGACAAAGTGAAGAAGAAATACTGAATGCAATGATATTAACTTTATAATCTATTACTAATTAATCCTTTATAGCTGTTTATTCATCAATTCTATTTTTGCTGTGTTAATTATATAGCGATACTAAATTCAAAATATATAAAAGAATTATATATTTGTAATACGTAAATAACAATAACTATATGAGAAAGCTACTTTTGATAACTATATGCGTTATATTATTATTTCCAATAGTAATAAAAGCACAGATACAACTGAGTGAGAGTGCCAAAATAAGTCTTATGACTACATCTCCATGGTCGGGAGCATCATATGC
>JAAYFB010000218.1 GCA_012728465.1 Proteiniphilum sp.
ATAATACAACACAATTATTGCAACATTTACATCTGATATTTCATCTGTTAATTATAAGTAATTATCAAAACAACATGCCATGATACGATTAATTAAATTCTTCTTGATTGTTTTACTTGTCCTTACTATTCAATTTTGTCAAAGTAATCTATATGCCCAGTCAAATTTTTCTGACTCAAAAGAAGCCATCGGTATCACCTATTCCGGCATAGGAGATAATTTTAGTTACTATTTTCAGGATGTTATAGGAGGAGGGAGTTATTCTGGCAGAGGATATAACTCTTTTGGAGTTACATATATACGACCACTAACAAAAAGCTTAGGGATTGAGACAGGCATCTCTTATAGTAAGTATAAATATGAAGTCAGCAATGCATCACTCGGTCCTGATGCCCCAGAACCTTATGAAATAACTAATGCTGTTATTGATATACCTGCTACTGTTCGATTGACATTTCTTAAATATTTCTTTTTGAACGGAGGTTTGCTACTAGGAATAGATACCGAAAAAGAGAATCATTTAGACGATCAGACAGGGATTGGTGCATTAATAGGAGTCGGCGCAAAATATGACCTTAAAAATACTCCTGTGGGATTGTTTGTTAACCCATACTATAAAATCCATAGTCTGATTCCATTTTCTGTGGACAAATATCATATTCGAACGGATGAGAGCGGTTTCCGATTTGGTATTGTTTATTATATGCGATGAAATTTACATAAGAAAATAGTAATAACGTACTTAAAGTCTCACCATTTACAAAATTACCGACAAAATGAGATAGATTAGTTGATGGCTAAAAAAGAAGATTTACAAATATATTATTAACATAGTTTAATATATTATTCGCAGCGTTTCCTAAGATACACCATCTTACAATTATAATGATCAATTTTTAATACTCAATTTATTAACCCTATGAAACGAACACTAAAAACACTCCCCGGAAATCTAACATTCCTGTTACTACTTTTATTTGTTTTCATTACTTGTGAAAGAATCAATACAGATCTCGTAGAAAACTGGAAACTAACCGAGGCATCTTACTTGATAACTGCTAATCAGAATTTCACATTCTATGACCCATTTTCAAAACCTTGGCAAGGAACTGTAACTATAGATGATGAGGAGCTTGAAGCTTCATTTTTCAACTATTACTTTGACAACTCCTGGCCAACAAATGTATTTAGCTTCGAGGATAAGGTGTTTACTTTTTTCGGCTCTAAATTAGTGCTAGACATATATGATAAACGGTATATTCTGGAACCTTACGAATTTGATATTGCATCCGGTATCTTTAAAGCTGAAGGAGTGGCAAGTGGAAATGATAAGTCTGTTCACATAAAAATAAAAGCTGCAATGCCAAAAATACAAATAAATAAAGGAGAACAAATAGTTGTAAATGATGCATATTACATTACACCTTTTAAAACATTAGACCTTAAAAATAAAGGCAAATTACAAACAGACTATCTTTTAGGTGATATTATGGAAAGACTATCCGGTAATTGGAGTGTAAGTAATGACAAGATCACTCTCTC
>JAAYFB010000219.1 GCA_012728465.1 Proteiniphilum sp.
CAAAGAAGCCCAGAACGCAAGTGGACCATCAGGATTACCTACACTATATATTCCAGCAAAAAATGCAAATATAATGATAAGCGTTACAGGGAAAGTAAATTGCGACACATCCTCGTCACTATCTACTGCCGAAGCAAACATAGCAAAAATAGACGCGTATAGTATGTAACCTCCGATGAAATAGATTAGGAAATATATTCCAATCTCAAGCCAATTAACACTCATGATACTCTCCATCGCTTTTGCAATATTCACATCTCCCATTCCTTGAGATGCCATCATAGCAGTCTGATCCGGCATAGTGATAAACAATGAAACTATACTCATCAACCCACCAGCAAGAACACCCCACACTACTAGCTGAGTGATCCCCACAAGACCTACACCAATTATCTTACCTCGAAGTAGTTGAACAGGCTTCACCGTAGAAACCATAACTTCAACAATGCGACTCTTTTTCTCTTCAAGAACACTTTGCATCACCATACTGCCATACATAAGAATAAACATATATATTAGTATAGTAAAAATCATACCAACTATTGTTGCTATCTCTGTTGACGATTCGGCAATGTTTCCATCGCTTGACATACGCATAGTTTTGAGAGATACAGATCCACCCTCCTTTAGTATCGATCTTACTTTAGTAACGGCTTCGGCATCTACATTACCTTCAGAAGTAAGTGCATCAAGACGTTGTTGAACAACTTTCTCATTTAAGGTTCGCTCTATCAACGATTGCAAATCAACAGGTGCTTGCTTCTCTGATAGAATAGAAATGGCTGTAGGCCTCTTGCTCAAATCTTCATTTATTTGCAATATTGCAAATAAATCTTTGCCCAAACGTGTTTCGGCAACCTCACGTTCCGAGTTATCTATAACCTGAAAAGTATATCTATCTGTAGATTTCAATAGCGGAGCATATATCCCCGAATTATCAATCACTGCAATATCTTTCACTCCACTTTCGTTGAGGGTAGATAACCACAGTGGCAATAATGACATTGCTACCATCAAGAGTGGCATCAAAAGAGTAAGAATAATGAATGATTTTTTCTTTACCCGCGTTATATATTCTCGTTGTATTATTAAGCTTAATGTATTCATATGTGTTTGATTATTTGTTGTTATTAGCCTTAAATCACATTATTTATTTAACAGTTCTGATAAAGACATCATTCATTGTTGGCATTTCCTCCTCATAGCTTACCACCTCGTAGTAGTCAAATATAAGCTTAGCAAGTTCAGCACTGCTTACATCCATCTCTTTTTTTAGTCGAATATCTGTGTACTCGTGATATCTTTCGCTCGATATTACTGAAAACATAGGATGGTCGATATCAAACGAATGTCCCAAAATACGAAAACGGAATATGCCTAGGCTATACTCTTTTCGGATATCATAAACCTTTCCCTGAAGAACCACTTTTGATTTATTAATCAATGCAATATTATCACACAACTCCTCTACCGACTCCATATTGTGAGTAGATAAAATTATTGTTTTTCCTTCATCCTTCATTCTAAGCATTTCATTCTTTATCAACTCTGTATTTACTGGATCGAAGCCACTAAAGGGTTCGTCAAATATAAGCAAGTCTGGATTATGAATAACAGTCGAAATAAACTGCACCTTTTGTTGCATTCCTTTCGAAAGTTCCTCCACTCTTCTGTTATACCAGCTCATTATGTCGAAACGATTAAACCAAACCATAAGCTCTCGATGGGCATCTTTTTTGGATAACCCTCTCAGTTGAGCTAGATACATTGCATGTTCTCCAACTTTCATTTTTCGATACAAACCACGCTCCTCGGGCAAATATCCTATATTTAGCACGTCAGCATTTGTTGATGGACGACCATCAATAAGAACTTGTCCCTCATCAGGTGCTGTAATTCTTGTTATAATTCGGATAAGGGTAGTTTTGCCTGCCCCGTTTGGGCCCAACAAACCAAATACACTCCCTTTAGGAACCTCAATGCTAACTTTGTTAAGGGCAAGATGGTTCGAGTACTGTTTTACTACATCAATGGTTTTTAGGTACATATTACATTTTAAATATATTGCCACAACGAGTGGCTTGGTTTTTGATTGTTATGTCTTGTTATATGTTGTATATTACTAATATCAATATCTTAATACAATTCTTTCGCCCAGGCTCTTAGCAAGAATAATTTTCAAGCTTTGTAGGTCTTTTAGCTCTGACATCAATTCCATAATCTTGTCTGGTGCAGCTGTTTTTATTTTGCTTTTCACCTCTTTAACCCTCTCAATCACGTATGCGTTTTTCAACTCTGTAGTTGCACGTATAACTAATCTATCTAATGAGTTACGTTCATTTAATCGAGAGCTTTTGTCATCTTCTCTCTCCCCCATTGCCTTAGCATGAATCTTGCTCAATTGGTAAGCATCACCTAGAAGCTCTACAGATAGATGACTTATTTTAGGATTACTATGATGCAAAAAATACCTTTCAGGATCAAACGCTTCATCAAACATATTATTGCAGGCCTCTTCATAAATGGTACGGTACAATTCGTTTTTGAAAAATGGCTTTCCCTCAAAAATAAAGTCATCCCTAGTAAGATCTTCTCGTATAACCTCAATGACTGTTGGACCGTCCTCAGTAACCACCTCCACCTCATGGCGTTGTCCGTCTATTTCTCTATTCTCAACATCGAATGAAATAAATATTGGCAACATGCCATATCTAATTATATATCTAACTAGCTCCCGCTCATAATGATCAAATGGAGATGACGTTGCACCCACTTTAGGTGCGATATTAACATTATCCGTAAGTTGAGCAGTATAAGCAGCTGCAGGAGTTGGAGCAGATATTGCCTTCTGCGTATTATTTCTTTCTTGCTCGGCTTTTCGCTTTTCAAATATCTGACGTCGTAGCCTATTTACCGATGAGATAAGCACTTCTTCTCTCGTATCAAAAATGTTGGCAGTATCTTTAATATACACCGAGCGTTTGATGCTATCGGGTATTAAGGAAATACTTTCAACAATATTGTTGATGAGCCCCGATCGCTTTATGGGATCATCTCCAGTATCTTCTAATAAAAGCCGGGTTTTAAATCTAATAAAATCCTGTTCGTTATCTTCTATATATTTATTAAAGCCTTCGGCATTGTTTTTTCTAGCAAATGAGTCGGGATCTTCTCCATCAGGAAGCAGCACAACCCATACATTCATACCACTCTCTAACAATAAATCAATACCTCGCAATGCAGCCGTTATCCCTGCTCTATCACCATCATACAATACAGTAATATTATCGGAAAAACGGCGTATCATATTTATCTGACCTTGAGTTAGGGCAGTTCCCGACGAAGATACTACATTCTCAATCCCTGCTTGGTGCATAGAGATTACATCTGTGTAACCCTCAACAAGAAAACACTTCTTGGCTTTCGCAATTGCACTCTTAGCAAAGAAAATTCCGTACAACTCCTTACTCTTTGAATAAATATCACTCTCAGGCGAGTTCACATATTTTGCTAGCTTATCTGCCTTCTTTAATATTCGCCCACCAAAAGCAACTACTTTGCCCGAAATGGTGTGCACAGGAAAAATTACCCTACCCCTAAACCTATCATAAAGAGGACTATTATTTTCGCCACCACCCGAAAGACCAGTTTTAATCAAAAACTCTTGCTTGAATCCAGCTCTCAAAGCTTCAACTGAAAAAGCATTGCGTTCATCAAGCCCATATCCTAGTTGAAATTTCTTTATAATATCTTCACGAAAGCCTCGTTCCTTGAAGTAGCTAAGACCAATTGCTTTTCCTTCATGACTCTCATGAAGTGTTTTCATAAAGTAATCACGAGCATATTCATTTATTATAAACATACTCTCCCTCTCACTCTCTGCCTGCTTTTCCTCGGGAGTAAATTCCTTTTCTACTACATCTATATTATACTTCTTAGCTAAGAATTTAAGTGCCTCGGGGTATGACAATTGCTCATGCTTCATAACAAAGTGAACAGGCGAACCACCAACACCACATGAGAAACACTTACAAAGATTTTTTACTGGTGACACATAAAAAGATGGAGTGCGGTCGTCATGAAACGGACACAAGCCAACATAGTTTACACCACGACGACGTAGTGTAACGAAATCAGACACAACTTCAACTATCTGAGCAGCATCTTGTATTTTGGATATAGTTATTTGATCTATCATTTTGCGATTACAAAACTAACAACTTTATTCGTTAAAAGTGTTTATTTATAAAAAATAAAGTGCTACTTTTGTAGGAACAAAGCATTTAACTTTAACAAATTAAAAGGACTCAATATGGACACAATCAACTGGTCGGATCTGTCGTTTGGATATATCAAAACCGACTACAACGTTAGATCGTATTTTAAGAATGGACAATGGAGCAAGCCCGTGGCTGAAACTTCAGAGTATCTTGACATACACATGGCTGCTACCTGCCTACACTACGGACAAGAAGCCTTTGAAGGAATGAAAGCGTTTAGAGGCAAAGATGGCAAAATACGTGTCTTTAGGATGCGCAATAATGCTGAAAGGCTTCAATCATCTTGCAGAGGAATACTGATGCAAGAAGCTCCTATTGAGCTATTTGAAGAGATGGTAATGATGGCAATTAAGAAGAATGAGAGATTTGTTCCACCATACGAAAGTGGGGCTTCTCTATATATTCGTCCTCTACTTATCGGAACCAGTGCACAAGTGGGAGTTAGTCCAGCTAACGAATATACATTTATCATTTTCGTAACTCCAGTTGGACCATACTTTAAGGAAGGTTTCAAACCAACACCTATGGTGATACTTAGAGAATATGACAGAGCAGCGCCTCAAGGCACAGGTACTTTTAAAGTAGGAGGAAACTACGCTGCTAGCTTAACTGCTGGTGATAAGGCAAAAAAACTTGGATACTCCGCAGTACTTTACCTTGACGCTAGAGAAAAGAAATATATTGACGAGTGTGGGCCAGCTAACTTCTTTGGAATAAAAGACAATACATATATCACACCTAAGTCGGAATCAATACTACCCTCAATAACCAACAAAAGCTTGATGCAACTTGCTGAAGACATCGGACTGAAAGTAGAGCGTCGTCAAGTTCCTGTGGAGGAGCTATCCACCTTTGAAGAGGCTGGAGCATGTGGCACTGCAGCAGTTATCAGCCCTATATTGCGTATTGATGACCTTTCAGAAAACAAGACTTATCAATACTGTAAAGATGGAAAAGCAGGTCCAATATCGGAAAAGCTTTACAATAAACTTCGATCAATTCAGTATGGTGATGAAGCAGACACGCACGGATGGGTTACTATAGTGGAATAGTGACATACAAAATTTTGAATAAATACGTCTGCTCTAAACCATAGCAGATTTTATTTGTTGATGAATGAAGACTGTTTTATAGAACGGTCTTCATTTTTTTACATCATATCAAAAATAGAGACTAATAAAGGTTTCAAATAAACAGATTATTTATGAGAATTAGATCAATATTCATTCTAGCATCAATCGCATTGATAATAGCATCATGCAAGCAAAACCAAAGCAATAGCAATAGCAATAGCAAACAAGAAAACAACGACAAACTAACCATTGGCGTAATGGCTTCGATGGACTATCTTCCGCTTGCTGTAGCACAACAAAGAGGCTACTTTGCAGATAACAATCTAGAAGTTATAATTCAAAAATTTTACTCGGCAAATGATAGAGATGCTGCACTGCAAAGCAATAATCTGGATGGAACCATTATTGACTACACAGGCGCTGCCATTCAGGCTGCCGGTGGAATTCCATTGCAATTCACATCTCAATGCGACGGTACATTTGAACTTATTGTAGCAAAAGATTCTAAAATCAATAGCATTGACGATTTGAAAGAAAAAAAGATTGCAATTTCACGCAACACTGTTATTGATTTTTGTACCGACCTAACAATGTCTCTTGCAGGTTTGACAACAAGTGATGCTGAAATGATAGAGATTAACAAAATACCTCTACGGTTGGAAATGCTTAACAACAACAAAATTGATGCAACAATGCTCCCCGACCCATTTGCAACAATTGCCAAAAGCGAAGGAAACAGAGGCTTAATCAGCATGAATGCCCTAAACACAAAAGTGACAGGCATCGTATTTCACAAAAGAGTGATAGACGAAAAAAGAGAGGCACTTAAAAAGCTATACATTGCCTACAACCAAGCAATAAAAGACTTACAAACGGAGCCGATCACTAACTTCGAAGACTTATTAATAAAAGAAATTGGCTTTCCACCTGCATTAGTAGCAAGTGTATCATTTCCCGAATACTCCGAGGCACAACTACCCAACGAAGAGGACCTTGTAGCTGTGGAGCTATGGCTGAAAGATAAAGATATTATAAGTGAGGAATTTGATATATATTCAACCATCGCAACAGATATTTTTGATTAACAAACAAATAGAGGTAGCAAAACGATGCTTAATATAGAGAAACTATCTGTAAGTTTTGGCAAAAACACAATCCTAAACAATATTACACTCAAAATAGAAAGTGGAGACATCCTGGCAATTGTGGGCCCTTCAGGATGTGGAAAATCAACACTATTGAATATATTGAGCGGTGTATTCAAACAGTTCGAAGGAGAGATAACACTTAATGGAGAATCATTGCGTGACAAGCAATTCAACTGTGGATATGTACCCCAATCATTGGGACTTCTGTCGTGGAAAAAAGTAAGAGACAACATTTTGCTGCCTTATAAAATAGACAAACTCTTACATCCTAACCTACAAGAGCTTAACAATATTACCAACGAGCTAGAAATATCTGACTTAATGAATAGATATCCATCTCAACTAAGCGGTGGGCAAAAGCAACGAGTAGCATTAGCACGAGCCTTCATCACAAAGCCCAACCTATTGCTTATGGATGAACCATTTTCGGCACTTGACGAGATGACTTCTGATATTTCAAGAAATCTATTCCTAGATGTATGGAACAAGCACAAAGCAACTACCATCATCACCACTCACAACCTAAACGAGGCTGCTAAGCTGGGCAAGTATATAGTGTTGATGAGCAAACTACCAGGCAGCATTTTACACTTTATCGAAAACCCTTTCTTCAATAAAGATGATGAAGCAGACAGCAAAGAATTTTACTCCTTCGTGAGACATCTAAAAAGTTTACTATTAAATGGTGCTAGCAATACAAAAAAAGATACACTACAATAATGAGAACTGCTAAAAAGATATTCAGAATTCCCAAGTCGTTTAAACTATTACTCATTGGCGTAGTGGCATTTAATATAACATGGTGGATATTTGCAATGGTGTTTCAAAATAAAGCACTACCAAACCCAATTGATGTATATAATATTTTTCCATCCACACTTTCAAGTGGAATGATGGCACACTCGCTAGCCAGCTTTAAACGAGTAATTGCTGGAACCACTATATCACTTATAATTGCCATAGTGCTCGGATTGATTACTGGACTAAATAAAAAAGCAGACCGACTACTAAATCCTCTCCTATACCTGTCGTATCCTATCCCTAAACTAGCTTTACTACCAATTGTGATGATATTATTTGGAATTGGAGAAACCACAAAAGTAATCATGATAGTGCTAATTATAGTTTTTCAACTAACTATATCAATCAGAGATTCAGTACGAAATATAAACAAAGAAAATTTTTATGTTCTCACCTCATTGAGAGCCACTAAAGTGCAACATATACGGCATGTGGTATTGCCGGGCATATTACCCGACATGCTGTCAGCACTACGCGTGACTGTGGGAATAGCTACATCGGTTTTGTTCGTTACCGAAACTTTTGGCACAGACAAAGGTTTGGGCTTTTACATAGTAGATGCATGGATGAGAATAGACTACCTGTCAATGTATGCAGGTATTGTGATGATTTCTATAATTGGCTTCTTACTATTCCTTATAATAGACGTAACAGATACTATTTTTTGCAAATGGAATAAGTTATAACAACTTCCTTATTACCATTTCTTGAAAGGATGTTCTGCTAAATATGAATTATAATATCTAACATCACCCGTCACCTCATCACCCAACCAATCGGGAACTTCAAATGACTCATTCTCACTGCTCAGTTCCACCTCGGCTAAAATCAAACCCTCGTTTTCTCCATAAAATTCGTCAACCTCAAAGATATGCTCACCAACACTTATGTTGTATCTAGTTTTATCGATAATAGCACCCTGACACAACCTCAACATCTCTTCAGCCTCATTTAATGGGATGCTATATTCCCATTCATTACGAGTGATATCACCCTCATACACTGAACTTTTTATAGTTATAAAAGCCTCACTACCTCTCACCCTAATCCGCACAACACCATTTTCGGACGATGCAAGATATCCCTGCTTAATAATATACTCTTTGAAAGATTTAGATTTGAACTCGCCTCGCACTAAAAATTTTCGCTCTATTTCGTAAGCCATTATGGAGAATAATTTTATTGATATTACAATGATACGAAATGATATTGATAAGCTACATAAGGAGACATAAAAAAACTACACTTTTTTATATTCGCGTATCACTACGAAAACATTAAAAAAGCATAGTTAAGGTTTTGGTTAGACTTCTAGAATAAAATCAATGCGCGTAATTCTTTCTTTTTTGAAGTCAATTCAAAGATAAACTTTACAACAATAACAGTTGTTGAAAAAATCTATAAACAACAAAAGTGTGGATTTATTCCCCACTTTCAACAAACGAAGTCGCAATCAGTAATAATATGCAATACCAAAACGCTTTTTCATCCCCAACAATATATTTTGTATTGCAGTTAGACAATCAACCAAAGCACACATTAAATTAACCAACATTCAGTAGAAAACATCTTTGGTGTTTTAAAGCAAAAAACAGATATTATTACATCCAACAAATATCAATCTATACTCAAATAATGTTAGGGATATATGAGGATTTGTTAATTACATGCCATATCAATGTAATAACTGTAACTAGCAAAAGATATCATTGCCATAAACGTTGGATTTGGTCTGTTTCTAAAAAAAAGTAATACCCCCTTCAAAGCATTTCGATGCAAAACTAACTAAATCAATGATAATTAGCTTTGTAGTTGAGTGTTTTAAATTTAAACTAGTTCATTTACCATTTGGTAAATGCTCCAAAATCCAAAATTTCATGCATTTACCATTTGGTAAATGGAGCAAAATCCAAAATTTCATGCGTTTACCATTTGGTAAATGGACCAAAATCCAAATTTTTGTGCGTTTACCATTTGGTAAATGGATCGATTTTCATAAAAGACACTGGATGATATATGTTATTGATATTACATTTTTTAAGAAACAACTAATGTCATATAGTATTGACAAAGAATTAAAAAAAGCTGAGCTAATGCAAGATGTTTATGACAATGAAAAAAGAAATAAACTACAGAAAATTTAGGAAAACGACATTAAATGAAGTTGGAGGGTAAAAAATATACTAGGAAACAGTAAAGATTGAAATTTAATTTATTAAAATCACTATCTATACGAGTGATTAACCAATGATATAGGGCTTAAGTATTAAGTTGAGCCCTATAAAATTAATCATTGAACAGTTCATCACCTAGCGTATTGAGACCAGATGATGATGGATTTTATTTTTCGATAGCCATTGATTGTAAATAACATCGCCTACATAGGGGTTTATATTTCTCAGATTCGCC
>JAAYFB010000220.1 GCA_012728465.1 Proteiniphilum sp.
ATTCTCTTAATAAAGGCATAGTCATACATCTGGGACCACCACCACCACGAGGTAGTTCTGAGCCTTCAATTGTTACAACACACTGATTAGCTGTTTCTAAATCATAAGTTCCATTAATAACATCTTTCGCACTAGCTATCTCAAAACCATTGTTGCTAAGTTCTTCTAATGTGTGTACATTACGAGCATAAGACAACACTTTTCCTGGGGCAAAAGCCAAAAAATTTGCTCCGCTATGCCATTGTTCTCTTTCCTGATCCCATTCATCTGCATTTCCACCACAAGTTATGGGTTTAATGTCCATTCCCAACTTTTTTAGTACGCTTAATATACTATTTACCGAAGAAATCTTTTTTACTTTCCCGTTGTCTATCTGCATATGCACAGTTTGATACCTAGAGTTATTCATTATTAAGGGCTTATAGACCATCGCCTTGTCGTGATCTAAAAAAGTAAACACCATGTCGAGATGAATAAAAGACTCGGGTGATTCGGGGAGTTGCTGGATAATAATATGTTTTGTTTTGCCATTTTCGGCATACATGCTCTCAACTAGTTTGTCTATTGCTTCTGCACTAGTTCTTGATCCACTACCAACAAGCAGTATATCCTCTCGAGCTACTAATAAATCGCCTCCTTCAACTTTTATATCTGAACTATTAGAAGATAATAAATTCATATCAACTACGTTTGCATCGAAGAAAGTGCCACTTTTGTGAATTGCATTCATTATTAGCGATTCTCGCAATCTGACACTGTTTGCCATTTTACAAATTACAGCATTGTTGCCAATGATTGCTGATGCATCACGTGTGAAATAGAAGTTATATAAAGGCTTAAGTGCATAATACTCGTCACGCAAAAAGTCAGTAAGTGTATTAATGTGAATGGGCAAACCTTCTATCAGAATTTTAGAGAGCTCTTCTGCTGAAAGTTCCATTAGAAAGTCATAATACTTTTCGGCGTTTTCGTATTTGCAGATTTGACTAATTAGAGCTTGTTTTGATAAATAATCTCTTAACAGATCAGTTAAGAGCTCAGATACTGTAAATACCTTCGATGTTTTATTCAATACTCCATATATTTGGTCATACTCCTTTTGTGCAATAGATAAGTTAAGAATATCACTGTATAGTGCACGTTGTGCATTTTGTGGAGTCATGTTTTCTACCTCTGCACCTGGGTAGTGCATAAGCACTGCTTTAAGTTTATCAACTTCTGAGTTAACATTGAGACTAATCTTTTTATTTGCCATAAATTAATAGTTTTTTGTATCTGCAAATTTACGAAATGGAATTGACATTTTACAAATAAGTTGCTATAAATAAGGTAATAACAATAATAAAGATAAAGCAATAGAACTATATCTTCATATTGAGTGTTACAGAGCCTCAAATTAATTAGTATCTTTACAGCACAATTTGTGAAATAATGAACAACTCTTTTAATAATATACGCATTTCGTTATCCAACGTTTGGGTACTTTACTTTTGGCAACACCCTAGGCGATTGACAGCCTTGAAGGTTACTGTATCGGTTTTCTTATTGTTGTTTCCTGCCATATTGATGGGACGAGCCACTTTGGGTGGCTCCCTAATTTTAGGTATTTTGGGAGGTGCCATTGCCGAGACAGACGATCATCCTAAGGGTAGAGTAAAATCTCTAGCACTAACTATACTCGGTTTCTTAATATCAAGTATCTCGGTTGAGCTACTACATCCATACCCACTGCCATTTGCAATAGGCTTGTTTTGTTCTTCATTCCTATTTATAATAATTGGTGGAATTAATGAAAGATATCGAG
>JAAYFB010000221.1 GCA_012728465.1 Proteiniphilum sp.
GTGATTCGCCTGGGGTTCGAACCCAGGACCCCATCCTTAAAAGGGATGTGCTCTACCTGCTGAGCTAGCGAATCAGCCTCATGTCTTTCTTTCAAAAGCGATGCAAAGATAGGGCAAAGTTTTTTTACGTGCAAATTTTTGTCACAATAATTTTGCTCTATTTTACACTTCTCAATTTCTAGTTACTGTAACTATTTAGTACCTATAATGTTCAGGCTTATACGGACCTTCAACATTTACACCAATATATTTTGCTTGTTCATCAGATAGAGTTGTTAGTTTCACTCCAATCTGCTCTAAATGTAATCTTGCAACCTCTTCATCTAAATATTTTGGCAAGCGATACACACCCACTTCATATTCCTTTTGCCACAAATCTATTTGAGCTAGCGTCTGGTTTGCAAATGAATTACTCATCACAAACGAAGGATGACCTGTAGCACAACCCAAGTTTACTAGTCGCCCCTCAGCTAGCAAGAAAATAGAATTACCTGTTGGGAAGGTGTATTTATCTACTTGCGGTTTTATGTTTAAGTGCTTAATTCCAGGATATACAAATAGTTTATCTACTTGAATTTCATTATCAAAGTGACCTATATTACAAACTATCGCTTGATCTTTCATTTCAAGCATATGTTCCAGTGTAATAACATCACGATTTCCTGTTGTGGTTACAAATAAATTGCCCTCTTTCACTGCCTCTTCCATTGTTGTAACTTCAAACCCCTCCATTGCGGCTTGCAAAGCACAAATAGGATCAATCTCTGTAACAATAACACGAGCTCCATACGAACGCATAGAATGCGCACAACCTTTACCTACATCTCCATAACCTAGAACTACTACAACTTTACCAGCTATCATGACATCTGTAGCCCTCTTAATACCATCGGCAAGAGACTCTCGACAACCATACAAGTTATCAAACTTTGATTTAGTAACAGAATCATTCACATTTATTGCGGGTACAAGAAGTTCACCTCTCTCCATCATTTGATACAAACGATGCACTCCCGTAGTTGTCTCTTCTGATATTCCTTTCATTTCGGCAATTGTACGAGTCCAACGTTGGTTATCTTCTTTCAATATTCTACTTAATGTATCAAGAATTACCTGCTCTTCTCGGTTGCCTCCTTTTCTATCAATTGTTGAAGCATCCTTTTCGGCTACAAAGCCCCAGTGAAGTAATAAAGAGGCATCACCTCCATCATCCACAATAAGGTTTGGTCCTTTTCCATCAGGAAATCTAAGAGCCATTTCAGTGCACCACCAATACTCCTCTAGAGTCTCCCCTTTCCAGGCATATACTGGAATACCTGCGGCTGCAATGGCTGCAGCAGCATGATCTTGAGTAGAAAATATATTGCAACTAGCCCAACGAACATCTGCGCCTAGCTCAACTAGTGTTTCAATAAGCACCGCTGTTTGAATGGTCATATGTAATGAGCCCATCACTCGTGCTCCTTTCAGTGGCTTTTTAGTAGAATACTTTTTACGTATTGCCATCAAGCCAGGCATTTCATGTTCAGCAATATCAATCTCCTTACGACCATAGTCAGCTAGGGATATGTCAGCTACCTTATATGCTAAATCAGAAGAAAATAAATTATCCATATCTCTTTTAGTTATTTTTAATCCAACAAAGTTACTAACTTTAGCAACATTTCTATAACTTTGAAGATGAAAGGTTTTTAAAACTTGAAAATCATATACTCAAAATATTTGCCAATTAAAGGCTTTAGAGCCATTAATCTATTTGGGATTATCTTTGCCCGAAAAGAATTAGGAAAGCTTGATGAAGAAATTATCTTACACGAAAAGATACATTCTAGGCAAATGATTGAGATGCTGATTGTCGGTTTCTACTCATGGTATATCATCGAGTGGATAATAAAATGGGTTATCTACAAAGATAGTAAAGTGGCTTACAACAATATTAGTTTTGAGCGTGAAGCATACAGAAATCATCACAACGCAAACTATCTTAATAATCGAAGGTGGTATAATTTTATTAACTACATAATTTAATATGTAGCACAGCATTTTAAAATCACAAATAATAAGAACTAAAATGAAAGCTATACAACTAATTATACTTTCAGTATTCACGTTAAGCACACTAACAATGTGTGCACAGAAAAATAATAACAATATAATACAAATAACACCTAAAGAATATATGACTATGGGATATAACGAACTTACACCCGAAGAACAAAGGGTTATTTTAGATAAAGGAACAGAGTTACCAGGAACTGGAGAGCTACTAGAAAATACAGAAAAAGGGACTTATGTGTGCAAACAATGTGATAAACCTTTGTATAGATCAGAAAGCAAATTTGATGCAGAGTGCGGCTGGCCATCATTCGACGATGAGATAGAGGGTGCAGTAACTAGATTGAAAGATGCTGATGGTAGACGTACTGAGATCGTGTGCAGTAATTGTGGAGGGCATCTAGGACATGTATTTCTCAATGAAGGATTTACTGCAAAGCAGACTCGCCATTGCGTTAACTCTATTTCTATGAAGTTTGTCGCTGATAAAGAGAAAGAGTTACAAAAAGCATACTTTGCTTCTGGTTGTTTCTGGGGCACTGAGTATTTCTTTATGAAAGCCAAAGGCGTCAAACAAACGAACGTCGGATTTATGGGAGGAAATGTTGACAACCCAACATACGAACAAGTTTGCCAACAAAATACTGGTCACCTAGAACTAACAGAGGTTATTTATGACCCTACTGTAGCTACATATGAGGATATGGTTAAATTGTTTTTCGAAACTCACAATTTCACCCAAACAAATGGTCAGGGTCCCGACATAGGTCCTCAGTATTTATCTTGCATATTTTATTCTAATGATAAAGAAAAAGATATTGCCACTAAATACATAAGGATTTTAAATGACAAAGGTTATAAGGTCGCAACGATGTTAAAACCTAAGTCAACATTTTGGAAGGCTGAGAACTACCATCAACAATATTATGAAGGTAAAGGGATGTCACCATATTGCCACAAATATACAGCGATATTCTAAATGATACTACCAATCAAACATATAGGCATGAACCATTTTTGAAACTCATTGTTTTGTATTATAGTCATGAATGATTATTCATATATGAATTACTAAAAAAGAAAACTTAATTATGAACAAAAAGAAAATTGCAGTATTAGTAGGTAGTCTTAGAAAAGACTCATTCAACAAAAAGATAGCTAACAAGCTAATCTCTTTAGCTCCTGACACTCTCGATATGAAAATTGTAGAGATTGGACATTTACCACACTACAACCAAGATAGCGATGGAAACTCACCTATTGAGTTTGATGAATTTCGTGCGGTAATAAAGGATGCA
>JAAYFB010000033.1 GCA_012728465.1 Proteiniphilum sp.
CCTCAACATCTTTTATCGGAAATGATTGTGCAATAGGCAATAAATATATAAATTTGTTCTGGTTTATTTTATCAGCCAATTATATTATCTGAAATGAAGCGAGCAAAAATTCTTTGGGCCGATGATGAGATTGATTTACTAAAACCATATATCCTATTCTTGAACGAAAAAGGCTTTGATGTGGTGGAAGTAAACAATGGTCGCGATTCCATTGAGTTGTGTCATACTCAGAGGTTTGATATTGTTTTTTTGGATGAGCATATGCCTGGCATATCTGGACTAGAGACATTGGTAGAGATTAATGACGCATATCCCGACATTCCTATTGTGATGATAACAAAAAGCGAAGATGAGGGTATTATGGAAAAGGCTATTGGTCGAAAGATTACCGATTACTTAATTAAGCCAGTCAATCCTCACCAAATATTACTTGTAATAAAAAAGATTTTAGATAAGCAAGAGATTATTCTAGAAACAAATGTAGAGAACTATCGTGGCGATTTTGCAAAACTGGCTAATGAAATTGATAACTGCACTACCGCTGAGGGGTGGAAATCAATATATAAAAGGCTTGTTGCTTGGGAAATTGACTTTGCTGGTTCAAACAATCCCATGAACGAGATATTGCAGATGCAGAAGTTGGAAGCTAATGCAGTCTTTGCTAGATATGTAAGAGGTAATTACGAGAATTGGTTTGACGATAAACAATCAGAAAGCCCTTTGCTAAGTCATAATGTGTTTTCGGATAAGGTGTTTCCTTTGCTGGATGATGGCGAGAAGGTGTTCCTGATTATTGTTGACAACTTTAGGCTCGATCAGTGGGAGAGTATTAAAGATATGGTATCGAACTATTTTACAGTTAAGGATGAACTTTACTTCAGTATCTTGCCTACAGCTACTCAATATGCACGCAATGCCATTTTTGCTGGTAAAACTCCTTTGCAAATATCAAAACAGCACTCCGAGTTGTGGAGATATGAAAGTGATGATGATGGAAAAAACATATCGGAAGAGTCACTAATTGATATTCAATTGAGAGAAAAGGGTAGGCATGAACGCATTGCATATCATAAAATTAATAACAATATAGAGGGAGAAAAAATACTAAGTGATTTTGGCAATTTAGAGGCAAATGATTTAAATGTTCTTGTGTATAACTTCATAGACATACTTTCGCACGCTCGCACGGAGCAAAAAATGCTTCAAGAACTAGTTCCCAACGAGGCTGCATATCGTTCGCTAACAAAGGCTTGGTTTCAGCACTCGCCACTATTGTCATTGTTGAAGAAAATTTCCGAAAAGGGATACAAAGTGGTTTTCACCACCGATCACGGAACAATTCGTGTCAGAAACCCGTTGAAAGTGATTGTAGAAAGGTCAGTAAATTCTAATCCTCGTTATAAAGTGGACCGGAACTTGACATATGACACTAAAAAAGTATTTGAGATCGTTCAGCCCGAAAAAGTGGGACTGCCATCTCCAAATCTCAGTTCAAGATACATCTTTGCATTGAGTGATGCTTTCTTTGTGTATCCCAACAACTCTAATCACTATGTTTCGTTTTATGAAGATAGCTTTCAACATGGAGGCGTGTCAATGGAAGAGATGATAGTGCCATTGGCAGTGATGACACCAAAATAGATGCTTAATTAATGATATAGATATTAGTGTAGAAACAAAATAATGAAGATAGAAATTAAAAATATAAATGAAATTGCAAATGCCGCTAAACAGTTTGTTGCACAGATGGGAGATAACAAAGTGTTTGCCTTTTATGGTGGCATGGGTGTAGGCAAAACTACATTCATAAAAGCAGTTTGTGAGATAATGGGCGTTTCCGAAACTATTACAAGCCCCACATTTGCAATAGTAAATGAGTATCAATCGGGACAGAGTGAGCCCATTTATCATTTCGATTTTTATAGGATAAATAAATTGGAGGAGGCTTATGATTTTGGCTACGAGGATTATTTCTATAGCGGAAACATTTGTTTCATAGAGTGGCCCGAACTTGTAGAACCCATATTGCCAATTGATGCAGTAGAGGTATCGATTACGGAGACCGATTCTGGTACTAGAGTTATTGAAGTAAAGAATAGTAATTAAACCTAATGTATTGAGTAGCATAAAATCGGTGAAACCTAAATTAAAAACATAATCAACTTAAATGAAGAAACTAGTAGTAACGCTATATTTGTTAATAACAGCACTCGTTGTATTTCCTCAGGTTAATACAAACAGGGTTATGATTATTGGCAAAAATGCTATATACTTTGAGGACTATGTAGTAGCTATACAGTACTTTAATCAAGTTATTTCAGCAAAGCCTTATTTGGCCGAGCCCTATTACTTTAGAGCAATGGCTAAGTTTATGCTCGAAGACTTTAAGGGTGCTGAGGAAGATGCAGATAATTGTCTCGAAAGAAACCCATATTACACGGCAGCATATCAGCTTAGGGGAGCAGCTCGTCAAAATCAAGATAAATTTGAAATGGCTGCTCACGATTATCAGCGTAGTCTAGAGTTTTTTCCCGAGGATAGGCTAACGCTCATAAATATGGCTATCGTAAACATGGAGTTGAAGGATTATGAAATAGCCGAAAAGTTTTTTGACGTACTTGTTAAAAGGTATCCTGATTATGTGCCTGCTTATCTCACGCGTGCTCAGTTATATTTAGAGACTAACGACACAATAAAGGCAATGGCTGACTATAATACAGCCATCGAGAAAGATCCATACACATCACACTCTTTTGCTGCAAGAGGACTTCTACACTTTCAATTGAAAGATTATAACGATGCCCTTGCCGATTTGGATGAGGCTATAAGATTAGACCCATATTACACAGGTAATTATATAAATCGTGGTTTAGTAAAATACAATCTTAACGACCTTCGTGGTGCCATGAGTGACTACGATAGGGTGATAGAGACCGATAAGAATAATATTATTGCTCGATTTAATCGTGGATTGCTCCGAGCTCAGGTTGCAGATAACAATAATGCCATTGAGGACTTTGACAAAGTAATAGAGCTAGAACCCGAAAATGAGATGGCATATTTAAATAGGGCAATGTTGAATGCTGAAATTGGTGATAATATAAGTGCCATAAATGACCTTTCTTATGTTTTAGAACGCCATGATGATTTCTTCACTGGTTATTACATGCGATCGGAGTTGAAGAGACAACTTAATGACTTGCGTGGTGCTGAAGATGATTATAACATAGCCCGTCGTGAAGAGGCTAAGGCCAAGCAACGTGCTACCACAGACGTGGCTGCTTTGAAAGAAGATTTTGAAAAGTCTCAAAATAAAGAGACTCGTGAGGAGACAGATAAAGATTTAGATAAGTTTAATCTGCTAGTCGTAGCCGATAAAGAAGCTGCCGAGAAAGAGAAGAGCAAGTATCAAAGCGAATCTAGAGGAAGAGTGCAGGATATGAGTGTTAGTATAAATTTAGAACCAAAATTTGTTCTAACCTATTATGATAGAGGATTTGAAATTAATAGACCAGTCTATTTTTCCGAATCTTTGGATAATGCTAATCATACTTTAGGGCTGAACTGGAAGCTAAAGGCAGTTAACAATGAGGCTGGACTAAACGAATTGCAAGTTAAAGCACACTTTAGATCTATTGATAATTATTCTAAAATGATGGTTGATAGACCAAATGATGCTGTGCTCTATTTTGGCCGTGCTATTGATTTTATGCTTGTTCAGGATTTTGAAAGTGCACTTATGGATATAGATAAAGCTATTGAGCTAGATGCAAATCGTTCTCAATCATACTTTGTGAAGGCTGTAATATTGACTAAGCAGTTAGAGCTAAACCCGACACAAATACTTGGACGTGATGATTCAGATGAGCCAGCAGTAGTTTCAACTACTACTATTGATCCACTAACGGGACTTCCACGACAAACTAAACTAAAAGTGCCCGAAGTGTCAACCAAATCATTTAGAAATGATGCTGTGTTGAAGCTATATGAAACGGTTCTTAAGTTGGATCCCGATTTTATATTTGCATATTACAATATGGGTGAGATTTTCTATAATGAGAAGGATTATAGAGCAGCTATTGATGCATACACTAGTGCAATCAAAATTGAACCCCAGTTTGCTGAGGCATATTTTAATCGTGCTATTGCTAGACTGTCTATTGGTGACAAAAAAAATGGTATCGATGATATGCGTAAAGCTGGTGAACTAGGAATAGTAGAATCGTACAGCATCATAAAGCGTATGCAATAATAATCCTAAAGAGATAGATTTTTACTAACTTTGTGGCCCATCCATAAATAATAAGAAAAATAGAAACAAAACATATATATGAGAATTGAAAAAATACTTCAAGGTGCTATTGTTGAGGCTATAAAGAGTCTTTACGGTGCTGATATTGACTCGTCACAAATAACACTTCAAAAGACTAAAAAAGACTTCAAGGGTCATTATACACTAGTTACATTCCCTTTGTTGAGAATCTCTAAAAAGAATCCTGAGCAAACATCTCAAGAAATTGGTGAACATTTGGCAAATAACAATAGTGATGTTGTAGTGGATTTTAATGTAATCAAAGGTTTTTTGAACATATCAATTTCACAAAAAGTATGGATAGATATGTTACAACATATCGACGACAATCCCGAATATGGTTTTGTGCCAGTTGCTGATGATGCACCATTGTTTATGGTTGAGTATTCGTCACCCAACACTAATAAGCCATTGCACTTAGGGCATGTGCGTAATATATTGCTAGGTCATTCACTTAGCGAGGTGTTGAAGGCAAATGGTAAAAGAGTGGTAAAAACTAATATTGTTAACGACCGAGGTATTCATATATGCAAGTCGATGCTTGCATGGCAAAAGTGGGGCAATGGTGCTACACCAGAATCAACTGGCAAGAAAGGTGATCACCTGATTGGTGATTATTATGTATTGTTTGATCAGCACTACAAGGCTGAGCAGAAGTCATTGCAAGAGGAAAAAGGCTTGTCAGAAGAGGAGGCAGAGAATCAATCGATACTAATGGCCGAAGCTCGCGAAATGCTTCTTAAATGGGAGGCTGGTGATGAGTCAACTGTTGAATTGTGGAAGACAATGAACGGTTGGGTTTACAAAGGCTTCGATGCCACTTATGAAGAGATGGGGGTTAGCTTTGATAAGATATATTACGAGTCGGATACTTATCTAGCTGGTCGAGACGAAGTGTTGAGAGGTTTAGACGAAGGTTTGTTCTATCGTAAAGATGATGGTTCTGTGTGGGCTAGACTTGAAGACAGAAAGCTTGATGATAAACTGTTGCTGCGTAGTGATGGCACCTCTGTGTATATGACTCAAGATATTGGTACAGCCAAAATGCGCTTTGATGATTATCCAATTAATACAATGATATATGTTGTAGGTAATGAGCAAAATCACCACTTTCAAGTTTTATCGGAGGTGTTAGATATATTAGGCTTTGATTTTGGTAAAGGGCTTGTTCACTTCTCATACGGAATGGTAGAACTTCCTCATGGTAGGATGAAGTCGCGTGAAGGTACAGTTGTTGATGCTGATGACTTGATGGCTGAGATGGTGAACACTGCATTGCAAACATCAAAGGAACTTGGCAAACTTGAAGGAGTATCGGCGGAGGATGAGAGGGCTATTGCAAAGATGGTTGGTCATGGTGCATTGAAGTATTTTATATTGAAGGTTGACCCAAAGAAAAATATGACATTCAATCCCGAAGAGTCGATAGATTTTAATGGTAACACTGGCCCATTCATTCAATATACTCATGCACGTATTCAATCAATTCTTCGTCGTGCTACTGAGCAGGGCATAAGCATTGGTGATACATTGGATAGATCAATTGATATAGTAGATAAGGAAGCTAGCTTGGTACAGATGCTTACTGAATTCGAAACAGTAGTTCAGCAAGCTGCCGCGGAGTACAACGTTTCGTTGATAGGTAATTATGTTTATGATCTAGTGAAAGAGTACAATCAGTTCTACCACGAATTGCAAATACTTCGTGAGGAGGATGAGAAAAAGAAAGCATTTCGTTTGACACTTTCTAAAAATACTGCATTGATCATCAAACGAGGCATGAAACTGTTTGGTATTGATGTGCCAGATCGAATGTAGCGTAGTGTTGAAAAAATAATATATAAATTGCTCCTGCTTTCGATTTTGAAGGTGGGAGTTGTTATGTGTAGTGGTTTATGATTTATTCTTTTGTAGCTACCTCAGTTATGACTTCTAAACCTTTTGGCGAGTTCAACAGTTGTTCTCTCTCCATTCCCTTTATTATTTTTATTTGTCCTACTAATAAATATAGAGATAACACAGATGCTAGGAAATCGGAAATAGGCATTGATATCCATACACCTGTTAATCCGAATAGATTAGGCAATATGAGTAGTGCTGGCACTAGGAATAATATTTGACGACTCAAGCTTTGTATTATAGATTTAGTTGCTTTCCCTATGCTTTGAAAGAAGCTACCAGCCACAATTTGGAACCCTACTATGGGGAATGATATTAAACCTAATCGAATACCCTTCTCGGTAATATCTAGCAGTTCAGGGTCGGTAGTAAATGCACTTGCAAATAGGCGAGGAAAGAACATGCCTATAATAAATCCAGTGGTGGAAAATAGCGTTGCGACTTTGAGCGTGTAAATAAATGTTTCTTGTACTCGGCCATAGTTTTGTGCACCATAGTTGTAGCCAATAATTGGTTGTGTGCCCTGGTTTAAACCTACAATTAGCATCACTATAATCATTGTCATAGAGTTTAGTATGCCGAATGCACCTACTGCTAAATCTCCTCCATGTTTAATTAGTGCTACGTTCATCAATACTGCTACACCAGAAGCAGCTACTTGCATAAAAAAAGGCGACATTCCTATGGATACTATTGCGAGAATTATATCCTTATTCAATCTGATAAACTTTCTTTTGAGCCTTATCATGCTATCTTTTTGCATGAAATGATACATCACAAATAGCATCCCAACGAACATAGAAATTACCGTAGCCCATGCTACTCCTGCAATTCCTAAATTGAATACAAATATAAAAATGGGGTCTAATATTATATTAAGAACGGCTCCTATCATCATAGTGTACATAGCCTTTTTGGGGTATCCTGATGCGCGCATCATATTGTTAAAGCTATAACATAGGCTTATGAATACATTTCCAACTAGAACTATTTGAAGATACTCTCGAGCATATGGCAGTGTTTGTTCTGTAGCTCCGAAGGCAATTAAAATAGGGTCTAGGTAAATATAAAATAGTGTCATCACTATTGCATTGAATAGTATTATCAGCAATAGTGAGTTGCCTAATATCTTTTCAGCAGTATCTTTTTTTCTTTCTCCTAGGCTAATAGATATTCTACTTGCGGCTCCTACGCCCACTAGCATTCCTAGAGATGAGGTTAGTATAGTTACAGGAAATGTGATTGCTAGACCAGATATTGCCATAGCACCAACTCCTTGACCTATAAAAATTCGGTCCACTATATTGTATAATGTATTAACTAGTGTGCCTACTATGGCTGGAAGTGAGTACTCCCAGATAATCGAGCTAATTTTTTTTTGTGCAAGGTCTATTTCTTTTTGTGTCTGCAATTTATTTATATTATTATGCCTTATTTTTTTTACTTGTCATAATGTCTAGCACTATCTTGTCTGTTTCAAGCATTCCACTCTTGCCAATTAGTGCTAGGTTTCTAATGGTTTTGTCAATGTCTTCGTCTATTATACCCTCTTGTGCCGTCACTACTTTGTTTTCTATTGCCATCAACGCTGATAGAGATGCAGTGGATACACCACTAGCAATTTTTAAAGCACAGCTAGGTTTTGCGCCATCGCAAATCATACCTGTTATATTTGCTATCATATTCTTAGCTGAATACACAACATTTTCATACTTGCCACCCATAAGGTAAGTTATACCACAGCTTGACCCTGTGGAGGCCATAACGCACCCACAAAGTGCTGAAAGCCTACCCATGTATTGTTTTATGTATATAACAGACAGGTGGCTAATTATAAGAGCACGGATAAGGCTCTCTTCGTCACTGTCCATCTCCTCGGCATATGTTAGCACGGGAAGCGTAGCAGCTACACCTTGATTACCACTGCCTGAGTTGCTCATCACTGGAATTAATGCTCCATCCATCCTAGCATCGCAAGCACCTGCTGTTGAGGAAATCATTTTGCTATGTAAGTTGTTGCCAAACATAGCTTTACCCCTTTCGCTAATTATGCTTTTAGCAACATTATGTCCATAGTTGTTTTTCTGAGATTGCATTGAAGCCTCTCTGTTCATCTTTGCTGCTTCCAGTATAAATCTCAGTTCCTCTATTGGCGATTCTGTAGCAAAATCGTAAACCTTTCTGAATGTTAGGGCATCATCCGATGCACCTAAAAGACTATCATTCTCTTGCTCAGTCTGGGTCTCTTTAATCAAGAGTGTCTCCCCATTTTTTTCTATATGTGTAAACCGTGTGTGAGAGCCTCTTATGATAGCCTTTGAGTATTGCTTCTCTAAGAAACATATTACTTCAATATAAAGTTTATCATTAATATTGTTTTTAAGCTCTATTTTGATTCTATTCTCTTCTATGTATTTTTTCCCACGCTCGACATCTTCGGGCATTAGGTCACGAAGAACTTCTAGTTCATATTTTGATTTACCTATCTGGGCACCTAAGGCTACGGCAATAGGAAGACCAATCATTCCTGTGCCTGGTATTCCTACACCCATTGCGTTTTTCAATACGTTTGCACTTAAATATACTTCAATCTTATCTGGAGTTGCACCTAGTACTTCTGTCGCTTTTGCCACACAAAGTGATACGGAAACAGGTTCAGTGCAGCCAATTGCAGGAATAATTTCGCGTTGCATTAGTGCTCTGATGTCTTTTCTTTCTTCTGATGATAGCATATGTGGATGGTTTTTATTGTATGTAGTATTTTATTACAAGCAAAGGTATAAAAAAATGGCATGATTGATGTAATGTTTTTTTGTTCTATCTGTCTAAAGATACATTGTTGAGAATAGGGTTGTGAAGTTGTTGTGTTTATAAAGTCTGACTAATAAATTAGGAGATAAAATTATATATTGAATTTTTGAATGCGATTTGTCTGATCATCTATTAGAAAAATATTTGTATTTGAAGTGTTGAAAGAAATACTAAATGAAACAGTGCAAGAATTGTCATTATAATTTACGAATATCACAGACATTGTTGTAAGTCATCATGCTTGCTAACTGTTTCACGTAGATTGATTATTAATCGATTAAATGAATGCCAACCACTCTACTTAAACGTCGCTCCAATAATATCAAGAAGTTCGTTTGTAATGCTCTGCTGTCTTGATTTGTTATAAAGTAACGACAGATCATCCAACAAATCATCAGCATTGTCAGTAGCAGTTTGCATAGCTAGGTTACGTGCAGCTTGTTCTGATGAGTATGATTCTATTAAGGCACTATACAATTTTAGCTTAATAGCTTTTGGAACGAGTTCGTTAAGAAGTTCTTCTCTTCCGGGTTCAATAATATAATCGGTAGCATTATATTGTTCGATATTATTATTGTCTTTGCTAGATTCATCAAATGCGACAGGGAGTAAGGTCTCTTTTACTAGAACCTGTACGCCTTTTGATTTGTATTTGTGATATATCATCACCACTTCGTCAATACTTCCAGCTTCAAATTGTTCCATTAGCTTATTAGCAATCTTCATTGCCTTAGCATAGTCGGGCTTGTGTGCAATCTCCTCGTGGTATTCAACGGGAGTTACTTCCATTTTTCGTATAGCGTGGTCAGTCTTTTTACCAATTGTGTAAATTAGTATGTTGTCATTTCCAAGGTGACTATACTCATCAATAGTTTTAAGTAGTTTTTTAGTAACATTTGAATTAAAAGCACCACACAGACTCATATTTGCAGAAAAAGCTACTATAGCAACTCTTTTGACCTCACCTTTTCTTTCAAATATGGATTTGAATTTTGTTTCTGATCTTAAAAAGTTGGACAAAAGTTCACTGATTTTCTCCTGATATGGCAGAAACTTGTTAACTATCCTTTCTGCCTGCTTTAGTTTAACTGAAGCTACTGTTTGCATAGCAGATGTTATCTGCTGCGTAGCCTTTACGGAGCCTATTTGTGTTTTTATATCTCTAAG
>JAAYFB010000222.1 GCA_012728465.1 Proteiniphilum sp.
AGCTTATTTATATTGCAAATTTACAATTCTTTTTTGTCATATTTAGTTATTGTAGTGGTCCATAATTCATTATTTTGCAAACAATTTATCACGCCCTCTGGAGAAGTAACCACCTGCCACATATTCTTATAACTATCATGCATAAAGTTCTGTTTTATCATCTGATCAAGCATTGCAAACAATGGGTCGTAATATCCATTTATATTCAATATTATTACGGGCTTATTGTAAAGCCCCAACTGACGCCAGGTTAGAATTTCTGCCAACTCTTCAAGAGTACCAATCCCTCCAGGCAAAGCAATAGCCGCATGAGAAAGCTGTGCCATTTTCTGTTTGCGTTCGTGCATCGATTGAGTTATTATCATTTCTGTAAGCCCCGGGTGAAACCAATCTTGATCAACCATAAACTGAGGGATGACACCAATAACTTTACCTCCGTGTTGCAAAACACTATTATTTATAGCACCCATCAATCCTTGCTTGCCTGCACCACTAATGCAACTAATATCATTTAAGGCCAAAAGACGGCCCAAATCCTTAGCTGTTTCAAAATAAACTGAATCTATATGCGGACTTGAAGCACAATACACTACAACTTTGGATATGCTGTCCACATCACTACTACTAATATTTTCTATTTTAGAAGAAGAATATTGTTCAATCATTTTATAATTGCTTGTATTAAAAAATTATTGCCGTTATAGAAGCGAATAATCTTCAGTAACGGCAACAAGATATAATTTATTTACACAATAAATGTGCTCTTTGTATTTAATTATCTATAATCCAAAAGCCTCTTTTATTTTATCCACATAGTCTAGTTTCTCCCAAGTGAATAACTCCACTTCCTTTTGTAATGGTTCAGGCATGTAACGAGACTTAAATGTTTTAGTAACAACCTTTGGTTCACGGCCAAAGTGTCCATACGAAGCAGTTTCTAAATACATAGGATTACGCAGTTTTAATCTCTCCTCTATAGCTTTAGGACGCATATCAAATATTTCAGTTATTTTCTTTGCTATATCAGCATCTGAAACATCAACATTGCTTTTACCATTTGTATCTACATATATATTCATTGGCTCTGCCACACCAATGGCATATGCTACCTGAATCATCATTTCATTGGCGACTCCTGCAGCAACCATATTTTTAGCTATATGTCGAGAAGCATAAGCAGCCGAGCGGTCAACTTTTGAAGGGTCTTTACCCGAAAAAGCTCCACCACCATGGGGTGCTCTACCACCGTAGGTATCAACAATAATTTTTCTACCCGTCAAGCCTGTATCTCCGTGAGGTCCACCAATCACGAATTTACCAGTTGGGTTTACGTGATATTTAATTTCATCATTAAACAGATTATATACAGCCTCATTTGTTTCAAATTGCTTTTTGATGCGAGGTATTAAAATATTTATAATATCATCCTTTATTTGCTTCTGCATTGCCTTATCAGCTTCAATGACAGCTTCAGGAGTATCGTTTTCTGGCTGAACAAACTCATCATGCTGAGTTGAAACAACTATTGTGTCAATACGAATAGGTGTTCCATCTTCAGAATACTCGATTGTAACTTGCGATTTGGAGTCAGGACGCAAATATGGCATCAAGTACAACTCCTCTTTTCTTATTTTAGCAAGCTCGACTAACAAATCGTGGCTAAGCTCAAGTGTGAGAGGCATGTAATTATCAGTTTCCGTTGTGGCATACCCGAACATCATTCCTTGATCGCCAGCACCCTGATCCATAGAATCTGCTTTACCATCAACCCCACGATTGATATCTTCCGACTGCTCATGTATGCTTGAGAAAACACCACACGACTTTGCCTCAAATTGGTACTCGCTTTTAGTATAACCTATATTAGAAATTACCCCACGTGCTACCTCAGCTACATCGACGTAGGTTTTGGACTTAACCTCTCCTGCTAGTACAACTTGCCCTGTTGTGACCAACGTTTCGCAAGCAACCTTAGAAGTATCATCATATGCTAGAAACTCATCAAGCAAAGCATCCGATATTTGATCGGCTACCTTATCTGGGTGTCCTTCAGACACCGACTCGGAAGTAAAGAAATAGCTCATAATTTTTCAAATAATAAACAAGTAGTTTTGTAATTAATTATTACAAAGCAAATAAGCTAAGAGAAAAAATGTAACACAGGAAAAAATGCAACGAGAATTCGTATAAAAAAGGAGTAATCGTTTTAGCATTTTTTATTGTGGTTGCAAGCTGCTCAAATCTTTCCACTTTGTAGTTATTTTGATGCAAAGGTAATTATTTTTCTATTGGCCCAAAGAACTTCAAGGTTAAAAGATATTATATGGCATTAAATTAAGGACTAAAGGCTCTTGAAATCTAATTTGATAAAAAAATCTCGACGAGCCTAATTAAAGGCAAGTCGAGATTTTCAATGTTTAATATATCAGATGATTTAGAATTTATATCCAAATCCAATATTGAGATAAATATTATGCATAGAGAAAGTAATAGCAGTGAAATCGCTCTTAAATACATTATTGAAGTCGTAATCTAAATTAGCGAAGATATTGAAGTTCCTTTTTAATGCGTACTCACCACCTATTTGAGCACCCCATTGAAAAGTTCTTAAATCGTTAGAAAAATCATATGG
>JAAYFB010000223.1 GCA_012728465.1 Proteiniphilum sp.
AGCATTTTGCCATTCAGTATCGTCATAATCTGCCAAATTCCAATTGTCAATCTCCATGTTGGCATCCCATAGCTCGCCTCCATAACCACCCACACCAAAACCCCAGTTGCCAATAAGGCGGTTGGGACTAGGATATGTTTTCCAATTATCATCTGTTTCCACTCGCATCATAACCTCGCCCTCCTCGTTATAAATATCGGTTTGTGCAATTACTATGGGGGCGCGAGGCTTATCATCTGTGGCGTAAGGAGCAAAAATGGACCATCCGGTTCCTAGCCATAGAGCAATTACGTTATTGCCCTTAACTAATTCCGGTGCTATGTCATAAGCAATATAACGAGCCCGTTGAGTGTGATCTGTAGCCGCTGGTGCAAGAACATGATTACCAATTTTTGTGCCGTTTACATACACCTCGTGATAGCCAACAGAAGCCACAAAAAGAGTAGCCTTAGAAGGTTTTTGGTCGAGGTTAACAGATCTTCTAAACCATGGATCCTGCATCTTATTTCCTCCTTCAGCAGGATCATAAGACTCACCAGTACCAATCCATTGGGATGTCCAATCATCCTTCGAGAACAAACCAGTGCTCCAATAGGCAATATCGCTAGGAGTAGATATGTTGCCACTCTCATCCTTAATTGCTACATTCCAATAGTAGGTGCAGTCGGACTGCAACTTATTTCCACCAAATTTAATAAGTTGCATGTCGTCAGATGCTACCCAATCAGTATCCCAAACATCAGCTTTGTCCTCTTTTAGTAAGTTGCGATTGCTTGCCACAAGTATACGATATGCAGTTTGTTTTTGTCCATATTCATTCTCTTTAGTAGGTTGTAGAGTCCAGCTAAATCGAGGATGTACATCATCTAAGTCAGAGGGATTTGTAAGATACTCAACAGTGAGTTCAGTAGGAAAGACACTACTATTTGTATCCTTCAAAGTAGAAGCCGTAATACATAGAGTAACTAGGAATGATGTGAGAAATATAATTGTTTTTTTTGTTTTCATCTCAAAATTAATTTCTAGGGTTAAATAATTAGGGCAGCCAAACCTTTAAAAACGGATAGCTTATCCTGAGCTATTGTTATGTGAAAAGATAGCGCTAGTGTTGTTATGATTATGAATGTTTTAATATGATAGTTCATGTGCATTATTTATTTGTCTCTTTATTTTAAAAGTATAACTACCTGATTCTAGTTTAATATAGCCAAACCCTTTAGTGTTTATTCCTTGAACCTCATAATTATCAGATATATAAAGTGTTGCACTACTGTTTGCAGGAATTACCACGTCATAGGTTAATATGTTTTTATTCCATTTCCAATCAGATACAATAGTGCCATAAGGAGAATTAAATTCTGCTCTAAACTCTTCAAGATCCTTTTCAAAGTGAGGGCGCAAAATTATATGTTTAAAGCCAGGTGATTCTGCGTCAGGGTATATTCCGCCCAATCCTTTAAAGAACCATGCGCCAATCTCACCAAACATCATGTGATTGTCAGAGATGTCACGCTCAGCATCAAGATCCCAATTCTCGAGCAATGTAGTGGCACCATTCACAATCCACCAGCCCCAGGAAGGGTAGGTGTCTTGTACAGCGACTTTATAAGCAACCTCCGGATACCCGTTTTCACTTAATGCATTAAGTAATGCTTTAGCTCCTAGTACGCCCACATCAAGGTGAAAATCGGCATCTTCAACTTTCTTCGCAAGATTCTTAGCAACTAGCGGAATCATATCATCCGGTACAATTTTCCACTGCAAAGGTACACTAAGCTCTGTTTGTGTGCCATTTGCATAGATGCCCGTTTCATTATTTAAATACTTATCATTAATTGCATTTTTAATCTTATTGGCTAAGCCACTATAATATTTATAATCATCATTTTTATTAAATAACTTAGCCGCTTGTGCTAAAATCTTTGCATCTACATAAAAATAAACCGATGATGTTAGCTCAAGGTTAGATTGCGACTTAACAGGCACCCAATCTCCACGGCCCCATGAGGTGAGACCATTTGGACTGGTGAGATCAACATAATCAACGTACCTTTTAATATTCTCGTAGGTGTCATTCAGGAGTTTGCTGTCTCCATAAAATCTATAAATCTTCCATGGGATGATTGCAATAGTGCTAGTCCAATCCAATCCATTTGCTGTACCATATCCCCATCCGCCAGTAGGGATAATATCAGGTAGTACTCCATTTGGTTGCTGTTCGTCTCTATGATCTGCCAGCCATTTTTCATATATAGTGATCCCATCGAAGTTGTAGAGTGCAGTTTCAATGGCAAAATGACCATCCCCTGTCCACCCATTCTTCTCACGCTGAGGACAATCAGTTGGGTACCCCATTAGGTTTGACAGATATGCATTATTTGTAGCCCACCACAATTTGTTTATCAATTCATTTGATGTCTCAATCTTACCCACGGGAGGAACATCGCTATGCATAAAAAAGGCTGTGAGACTCTCTTTGCTAAGGTCAACCGGATTTGTTGATGCAACTTCAACATAACGAAACCCTTTGTAATTAAAGCGAGCCATAAACTCATCTTCACCTTTTCCACTCAAGATAAGAATATCAGTCTGAAAAGGATCATTTTCTTTATCTCCACGGTAATACACATCTATATTCGACAAATCAATTCGTCCATTGTCATCCAATCGCTCGCCATGCTTAATCCTTAACTCATTACCCTCATCACCCGATACTTTAATTTGTGTGACTCCCGACATGTTCTGGCCGAAGTCGTATATATAAGTAGTTTCATCTATCTTTTTGAAAGATACTGCATGAAGTGTGAGCACATTTCTAATAGGTCTTAATTGTTGCGCAGTTACATTAGATGAAGGTACAGACCTTAAGCTAATTCCTTGCCATTGAGAATCATCAAAACCTGCTTCACTCCAACCTTTAATCTCTTTTCTTGCATCATAATGCTCAGCAGTATAAATACTGTTAAAGATAATCGGACTATCAGTTTTTCTCCATGATAAATCAGTGGGAACAGTTTCCACGCTACCATCAGTATAAGTAATTCTTAAATCGAGACAAAAGGCAGGTCTGTTTCTCCATGGTGCTCTATCAAAATCCCAAACGGCCAAAGATTGATGGTTATACCAACCATTACCAAGTATTACACCAATTGCATTTTCACCCTTACTTAATTGTTCAGTAACATCATGTGTTACATAAAGATTTCTTCTATCGAATCGTGTATATGTAGGATCGAGACGATGGTTCCCAATCTTTTTACCATTAATATATAGCTCATAAAGACCGGCAACTGCAATATAAACCCTAGCACTTTCAATCTCTTTATTAGCATTAAAACCTTTGCGAAAATATGGTGCTGCCTTATAATTTATATCTCTTCCATCGCTTATCCAATTACCTTGCCAGTTGTTCATTTCCATCATTCCTGTTTCAAATGTTTGAATGTTGGAGCTGCCTACATCTTGATTATCATTCCAAACGATAACTTTCCAATAATATTTTGTGAATGGTTCAAGATTTGAAGGATCATAAGTAATAAGTTGATTATCTGATTTTACAACTCCAGTGTCCCAGCTTATTCCACTAAAACTACCAGATACAGGGGTAGTGCTTAAAATGTTGTAGACATTCTCAAAATTAGTTCCAACAACCAATCTGTATGCTGTCTGTTTTGCATTTTGACTATTATCTTCTATATTCCAATTTAATCTAGGATTAGGATTATCAATTCCAACTGGTGCTTCAAGATAATCTGTTTTCAGATTTACAGGTTTAAACGATATATCCTTATTAAGATCTTGCCCATTTAATAAAGTACAGAAAATAAGGAATAAAAACGTTGTAATAGTTACATCCTTAGAATAACTTTTCATAATAATATGCTTATAATCAAATACAATTTACTTCAACATCGGAAAAACTCTTTTATCTCTTCTAGTGTAAGTCGAGAACCCATACTCAAGCTTACTTTATCAAAGATGCAAAAAACATCTTAAAAAGCATCACTATTGTTTAACAAAGGTGTGTTTGCCACTTCCTACGCTTTTATATTGTGTATCATTTGGCAAATATATTTTTGCAGTACAATTAACTGGAACAGTTACATTGAGCGTGAAAACGCCATCTTGTTTCTTCCAATCTACAACTATCTTGCCATATTGGGTTTCGTATGATGCTTCAACAAATTTTAAATCACCTACAGGTTGAGGTGCAATAATTATTTCTTTAAAACCACTATTCCCTTCAGATCTAATTCCTGCGAGGGATTTAAAGAACCACTCTTCAATCTGTCCCATCATAAAATGATTCCATGAAGCACCAGCTCTAGGATCCCACAACTCTGTGAGAGTGGTTGCACCAAACTGCAACTGAAAACCGTAACCTGGTACCTCCTCATGATTATGCATCTTGTACATAACCTCATTTAATCCATTGTCTGCTAAGGTTTGAAAAAGATATCGATTGCCAACATCCCCTGTTGAAAGACGATATCCTCTTTCTTCAATATTTTTCACAAGATGTTGTAATACTGCCTTTATATTTTCTGGTTCAACAATTCCTGCAAATAAAGGCATGGAGTTAGAAGCTTGACTGTTAGTTCCGTAAAACTTATCCTCTACATTAAAAAACTCTCTATTAAATGCATCTTTAACCTCATTTATTAAATCAGAGTAATACTTTTGATCCTCTTTGTTACCAATAATTTCTGCAGCCTGTGCAAGATAATCAACAACCATATAATAGTGAGCAGAGGCTGATAATGGAACTGGTGTATTATGAGATACGCCATAAGGCTCATTTTCTCTGTAATCACACCAGTCACCCAAGCCATGAGATACTATATTATTGGTGGCGGTTGAAGAAAGATAGTCAACATATTTTTTCATTACATCATAGTATTCAACAATAAGAGAGCTATCGCCATAAAACTCATAATACATAAAAGGCATAATCACTGAAGCACTTCCCCACTCAGGAGAGTCTCTAAAACCATCATCAAATATCACATACTCTGGAGAAATATCAGGTACCAGTCCATTTTCTAGCTGTGAATCACGGATATCCTGCATAATCTTTTGAGCGAAAGTAGATAAATTGAAATTATAAAACAGTCCTGGCCCATTAAGATGAACCTGCTCAAGCCAACCCAATTTCTCGCGATGCGGACAATCTGTAAACACGGCATGCATATTACTCTTCATCGCATTTACAATAAGCCGGTGAGTATTATTGAAAATCTCATTAGAGCTATTAAATGTAGATGTATGAGGGTTAGAATTATAAACAAAGTGAGATTCAATATTATATAGTATTGGAAGCTCTTCTTTGTCTTTCTCTAGAAACTGATTTTTATTGGTTACCAATAATTCGTTATTTAACAATATTGAATCATCTGCTGGTTTTGCTCCTTCAACCTGAATATATCTGTAGCCATAAAAAGAGAAACGAGGCTGCCATATTTCTTCTTCACTACCATTTAGTGTATATTCAAAATAATATGGACTTCCCGACTGTGATTGGTTAACAGTGCCATCCTCGTGAATGTTTTCACCTAAAGTAAACTTTACTTTATCACCTTTTTTCCCTGAGACTTTTATGCTAGGGAAACCAGATAAATTTTGAGCCATATCATAAACATAAGCATTACCCACCTTTTTAATTGACGTTGCAGAATAAGAGTCCATAATTTTAATAGGGAAAGTAATTTGTGAAGTCAACTTGCCTTTAGGAGCTTCCTGAACTACAGCCGGCATCCAATGTGAGTCATCAAAGCTATAATTATCCCATCCATTTTGTTCTAGACGTGCATCATAATCCTCTCCGCCATACATATCATTAAACACTATAGGACTGAGTGAATATTTCCAACTTTTGTCCGATACGATCTCTTTTCTTGAGCCATCTTCATATGTGATGTTCATTTTAAAAAATAGAGTGGGAGGGCCAAAGCTTACCTGCATCTTTACATACCTACCTCCCTGCTGATTATAAAAACCATTACCTAACAGAACACCAATTGCATTATTATCCTCTAACAGATTAGTAACATCAAAAGAATTGTAATAAATAGTTTTATCATAATCGCTCCACATAGGGTCAAATTGTGATTCACCAATTTTTTTTCCATTCAATGTTAGTTCGTAATGTCCCAAGCCACTTATATATATAATGGCATCTTTTACTCTTTTGTCATTATTAAATTCCTTTCTTAGATAGATGCTCTTTTTTGAAAGAGGATGAGTCTCCTGCCATTTTTCACCTTCTTCAGAACTTAAAGCCAATCCATGATAATTTCTGCCCTCTGGTATGTTAGAGTCCTCTCGGCGTATAGCACCAATCCATTGAGTGTTATATTCGATATCTGTAGGTGCTAACCTGAAGTTACTCATTTCACTCCATTCTGATTCTCTATCTTTGTTATCCCAAACACGAACCCTCCATTGATATTTGGTGCCCGATTGCAGCAAATTGCCTATATTTAGTGTCACACCTTGGCTTTGATTACCTATAACTTTGTGTGAATCCCATATTTTTTCTTTCTTTCCCGATAAATCAGAGTAGATCTCAATTTGGTAAGCAGTCAGTAGAATATTATTTTCATCTGATTGTAGCTGCCAACTAAAATTAGGAGAGTGGGAAGATATGGCCAAATGATTTTGAACATTGTCTACACTAATATTTATAACTCTTAAGTCATTTCCATTGTTAGCATTAGCAATGATGAGTGACAAAAATATGAAAAGTGAAGTGAATATTATGATTCTAGTTAAGAAGTATTTATCCATGTTTTCTTGTTATATTATTAATATCTTAAATGCGTGAACTTCAAAATTAAAATCTTTAATTTTTTACATAATTAATAGACCTAATTGTAACAGGTCCAAATAATCCCGATGGCTGTAATGGAGATTGGGCACTGTATGGATTAACAAAGCACCATGTTTCTCGTTTGTCTTCAGGTATATTTAGATCACCAATAATCCTATTCATCCAATTATTTACAACAGTTACAGATATCTTGTTATCTCCGCTTTTTATATATTTAGTGATATCTATGCTATAAGGTGAAGTCCATGCACCACCTGAATAATTGTCGTTTACATAAACTTTAGCCATCGCCGTAAGATTTCCAAGATCAATTACATAATTCTCGCCATTTATTATTTCAGGAATATTAAAATCGATATTATATGTAGCTTCACCAGAATAATATTTTATTCTTTCGTCAGAAGAGGTAGTCCAATCCTGAAGAACATCGAATGTAATCTCTTCAGCAGGGCCCCTTCTTGAAACATCAAATTCAACTTTCCATGGACCTACAAGCTTCATAATTTCAACTTGATGTGGGTAATTATCCGTTGTTGACTTGAGTGGGTCATTGTCGGCCTTGTTTCTAAACACAACAAATGCACTTTCATAGGCTGCAAGTTTTATTGGCACCATTGTATAATTTTCTTTCATTTCAAAAGCGGGTAGCAACCTAGTTGAGCCATTAATTGCATTCCACAATTCAGGTTGTTTACCAGTTACCCTAAACTCTGGTTGAATTATTTTTACTTCATTGGTTTGATTAGATACAAAATATATATCAATTAGGTCATCAATTGTTCTATGACCATAATGTATCGAATTGTCTTCAGGCAGTTTGCAATCAGGTATAAGATCAATGAATTTAAAGACCTCCTCCATTGACAAGCCATTCATTATAAGTCCTTTCCCATATTCTCTATACTTTACGTTAACCCCATCAACATCACCCCATACTTCAGAGACCATTTGTTTAATCTGATTATCTGCTTCAGGTTGATTCTGAAGACTTGGAGAATGAGTGGGTGCAGGTCCCAGAACAGTGGCACCTGCAAAAACCAACTCTTTAATTTTGTTTAGTACCTCAGGTCTCATTGTCTCTTGCTTAGGTAGAACCAAAACCTTATACTGAGTGCCATGGGGCAAGGTGAGCATGCCATTTTTAACTGTCATATCTCTAACTATTACCTCAGCATTAATATAATCAAACTGATAACCCACTGGAAGAGGAGGATCAGTTACTCCAGTCATTTTTGGTGTATCTTCACCAATAAAATAAGCAACATCAGCCACATTCAATCCTTGTTGTAGCATAAAGTTAGACCTTTTCAGGTATTCTGTAAAAAGATCTAGTTGAGAAAACCAAGTGTTCTTTCTATCGAACTCATTCCCAAACCAAGCATTTACTCCCGGATTTTTGTTTTCATATGGCTGCATTATATATACGTGCAGTAATGTATTATTTATGCCCTCTGCGAAAAATCTATCAGTTCGTTGTTTCATCATTGCGGGATAACGTGAATATGCCGGTCCACCAGAAGTATTAGATTCTGCAGATATCTTTGTTTTCCCATAAATATGCCCTGCAGATGTTGCAGCTCTATTTTCAATATCTCCCAGTTCGCCTTCACTCCAATACTCACCCCCAATTTCATCAGACTGGCCGCCATACATTAGAAACTCACCTGGGAAGCCCCAATGACCATAGTTCTCAAGCCAAGTAGTAAGTCCATGCTCGTGGCTCACTTCTCTCAATCCACCTACGTAATCATATGCTACTTTATCAGCCACCATTCTCCTAATATCCCACAAGAATCGATCCGACTCAAGTTGACTGTTAACCACAAACCCATTATAAACAGGAAGATATGGCACAGCGTTATAACCATATCTTTTTTCAAAATCTTCAAGAAAGCCGTCAGTAAAATTCTGTCCACCAGTTTCATAGCTATCCTGAACCACTACTTTAAAGGTTCTCCTATCCTCTTCAGGAATTCTTCTTAAAATCTCTCCAATAAACCTGTCAAAATGCTCTGCCACCCACTTTCTGCTCATCTTGTCCACTTCAAGGCCAGTTGCCTCCGGTGAAGCAGGTCCGTTAGTTACCTTTGTTGGTGTCATACCAAACCTAAGCACTGTCCATTCGCCATCAGGTACATCCCATGTTAGGATACCTTCATTAGACATGTAATTAGAAATATCTATAATATCATTTTCATTTATAACTAAACCTTCACCTATAGGCTCACTTTGTTTATCCCATAAATATGCATCCCAATATGGTAGAGGTGTTTGGTGCATTTTAGCCAAAGTTTTTTCGCTGTATCTTTCAACACTTGGTATTGAACTTAATATCACTTCAGAAAAACCGGAATTGGGTGCAACATTACTTAATACTAGTCTAAACTCATCTGCAGTAACTTCATCAAATGATATTGTAACTGGAGCAAAAGGCACAAAGCCAACATTCAATGATGGGTTAGATCTATTAACTTGGAACTCTTTTACAACATTAAACACATCATTACTTTTAGCTTCCAAAACCGCGTGCGCATTAATTGGAACTTCATTTAAATAAGCTATTAAGCTTCTTGCAGTAAAAGGTTTGTCCGTCTTAAAGTTAATCTCAGATTTACCAACTTTAGGAAAACTAATTAGTTGTAAATTATCATTATAAAGATTTGGTATGGCAATTACCCTCACATCCTGAAAAGTATCATTAGGTATACTCAATTCTAATTCAATCTTCGCTGGCCCCTTAATGTTTTGTTTGGATGAGGTAAGATATCTCATAGATTCTTCAGTTTTTATCCATGGTCCACCCGACTGACTCCATCCGGGTGAATTGAAAATTCCTATTTCTATACCCAATTCAGATGCAGTTTTCAATGCCTGATGCATTATCTCCCACCAATCATCGCTTAAGATTTTCACATCTCCATAGGGTAAATCTTCAATTCCAATATTTCCAATAAATGCACGGTTTATACCTGCATTTTTCATAGCGTGCAAATCTCTTACTGCAGCATCTTTTGAAATATTATCGGATATCCAATACCAATAAACGCTTGTTTGTATAGTGTCTGGTGGATTGATAAAGCCCATTTCTATATCATGATAAAGCCTACTAATACTCATCTCTCTTTCATTAAAGCATGATGCATTTAATAGTATTAGTAATGATATTAAATAATATATATTTTTACTCATTTCTCTTGTATTTTAGTCTAATTCATGAAATTTGCATCTCACTATACATTTTCCTTCTTAATCACTATAATTTTCACTTCTTCAGGCGCATCTACTTCACTAGAAATAGAGCCGTCGGGTTGTTTTTCATGTCTCACTGTAACAACGCCATAAGGTGTTGGAAAAGTGCCTTTAGCAAATTCTAAATCTCCAAGATTTGGTGAAACACGTATTGTTTTTGATCCTGGTTCTAAGACTTCAATACCTAATACATGTTGTGTTAACCACGAAGTTGGACCTGATGCCCAGCCATGGCATAGGCTAGCTCTTAAACCTATATAGCAATAATCGCCTCCATCAGAATGTATATTAAATCTTGTTGTATCGGGCATCTCATCTATGCCCACAGCATTGTGTCTTTCTTCGTAATTAAAGTTTTCCCAAAAGGTTGTGGCTCCTAAATCTATCATTGCGCCCCAAAAATTTGTTATTATATTAATTGCTTCGTTGTGCTTGTTGTTTTTAGCTAATGCTTCAAGCATATAATATCCATAAAAAGTAGCAAAATCATTTGCTCCATTCTTAAGTATTACCTTTGCAGACTGTTTAGGATTTTGAATACCTGCCAATGAGAGCAATGCAGCAGCCTGTTTATTGTTATGGTCTGAAGGAACGTGTTTTTTTAATAGTTTTTGAGCATCCAAACATTTTTTTTCCAAATTTTTGTCTTTTAGCCAAACTGCAATATCTTTTCCTGCCTCCATTGTCATTAGTGTTAGTGCCTGAAGACCAGAATGAATTACCTCAGAGTTCTCAGAAGTGGGCCAGTCCAAAAAGCGACCGCCATCCAAGTTTTCCTTGCCGTCGGCTCCAATTTTAGTGATTATCTGGTCTATTAATTCATTTAAATATTGCTGTTGCTCTTTAAGGTAATTTATATCTCCATTATATAGATAAGAATCTCTATGAGAAATAATCCACCAAAGTGAGTATGAAGACATTCCATTCATCCATCCGGGTAGGGGAGTGGTGTCTCGACCAAAATCCAGGCTCTTCCTTACTACTTCCTGATCGCCAAATACATTATTTATTGTCATTACTTCAGGATGAACATCGCCAAGCCATACAAGGCGATCACGTTTAATACCGTCCCACAGATACTCCTGCATATTCATATGTACGGTATAAGCTCCAATTTCCCATATTTGGTTTAGTCTGTCTGAACTGGAGTTGAAAGTGCCAAGATATGGTATGTCGCGATAGCGGGCAATTGCTCTCACTGAT
>JAAYFB010000224.1 GCA_012728465.1 Proteiniphilum sp.
ATAATGGCGGTGTTTGATAGCTGGATGAATCCTCGCGCATCATTTTATCGTAAGATGAATAATTTTTCAGATGATTGGGGCACTGCTGTCAACGTTCAAGCAATGGTGTATGGCAATATGGGAAAAACATCTGGAACGGGAGTAGCCTTTACTCGAGATTCTGCCACTGGCGAGGATATATTCAATGGTGAGTATTTATTGGATGCTCAGGGCGAAGATGTGGTAGCAGGAGTGCGCACACCACAAGAGATTACAATTGAGGGTTCGCGTCGATGGGCAAAGCTACAAGGTGTTTCAGAAGAGGATCGTGCACAAAAGTACCCATCACTTGAAGAAGTGTTACCAGAAAGTGCAGCAGAACTTATTGAATACCAACAAAAACTTGAAGACCATTATAAAGATATGCAAGACCTTGAGTTTACTATTCAAAATGGTAAACTGTGGATTCTTCAAACAAGAAGTGGCAAGCGTACTGCAGCGGCAATGCTGAAGATTGCTATTGACATGATGAACCAAGGCTATATAGATGAGAAGACTGTCTTGAAACGCTGTGATGCAGAGAAGTTAGACGAGCTTCTTCACCCAGTTTTTGATACCCAAGCATTAGCAGAAGCTAAGTCTATTACCAATGGATTGCCAGCTTCGCCCGGAGCCGCTACAGGCAAAATTGTGTTCCATGCAGATGATGCAGAAGAGTGGGCTGCAAAAGGCGAGAAAGTTATTCTATGCCGCATCGAAACTTCTCCTGAAGATTTGCGAGGGATGGCAGTTGCTCAGGGTATATTTACTACTCGTGGTGGAATGACATCGCATGCTGCCGTTGTGGCTAGAGGTATGGGCAAGTGCTGTGTGTCAGCCGCAAACAATACCACAATAAACTATAAGGAAAGAACCATGACCGTTGGTGGTAAGGTTTTAAAAGAGGGTGATTGGATTTCATTAAATGGAACTACTGGTAATATTTATGAAGGACAGATAGCTACCCAAGATGCTGAACTAGGGGAGTATTTCCTTGAGGTTATGAAGATTTCTGACAAATATACTAAGATGAATGTTCGCACCAATGCGGATTCGCCACGTGATGCCAAAGTTGCTCGTCAATTTGGTGCTACAGGTATCGGATTGTGTCGTACGGAGCATATGTTTTTTGAAGGGGATAAGATTATCTCGATGCGTGAAATGATTCTTGCTAAAGATGAAAAGGGACGTAGAGAGGCTTTAACAAAATTATTACCACTTCAAAAAGAGGACTTCAAAGGTATATTCACTGCTATGGATGGATATCCTGTTACGGTTCGATTGCTTGACCCGCCGTTGCACGAATTTGTGCCTCATGATGAGAAAGGACAGCAGGAGATGGCAAAGGTTATGGGAGTTTCGTTTCAGGAGATACACGAACGTGTTGAAGGCTTGTTGGAAGCTAATCCAATGCTTGGACTTCGTGGTTGCCGTTTGGGTAATCTATATCCTGAAATTACAGAAATGCAAACTAGAGCTATAATAGAGGCAGCTATAGAATTGAAGAGAGAGGGAATTAAAGCTATTCCTGAAATAATGGTGCCACTTACGGGTATTCTTTACGAATTTAGAGCGCAAAAAGAAGTTATTGTAAAAATAGCCAATGAAGTGTTTGCAAAATATGGCGAATCGATTGACTACAAAGTAGGAACAATGATTGAGATACCACGTGCAGCACTTACAGCACATAAAATTGCTGCTGAGGCTGACTTCTTCTCGTTTGGTACAAACGATTTGACGCAAATGACATTTGGTTATAGCCGAGACGATGTTGCTAAGTTCTTGCCCCTTTACATTGATAAGGGAATTTTGAAGCAAGACCCCTTTGCAGTATTAGATCAAAATGGAGTGGGACAATTGGTTACTATGGCGGTTCAGCATGGACGCCAGGTGAAACCAGAGCTTAAGTGTGGAATATGTGGCGAGCACGGTGGCGAACCATCATCTGTTAAGTTCTGCCATCATGTAGGGCTCAACTATGTGTCTTGCTCTCCATTCCGTGTGCCTATTGCAAGATTGGCAGCAGCACAAGCGGCAATTGAGTAGGTTTTTAATTGTGTTCGTTGTTTAATAGAAAAGGAGATGCAATTAGTTTTGCATCTCCTTTTCACTGCTATCTAGCAGTTTCAATGTTTTTATACAATTTATTTTATAGTGGCTTTAATAATTCTTTCCCCTGCTGGGGTGCCACTGTCTTTGCTGTAGTTTTCGTGATATTGCCCTACAGGCATATCTCCCAATACTAGTGCAGTACACTTCCTTCCAGCAATTACTTTGTCTGTCATAGCAGTGTTAATTGCTGTAGCCGCCATATTTACTAAGGTGCCCATTAGACCTCCACCTGTACTACTAATGCTAGTGTCTAATTTTATTAATCCCTCTCGCTCATAAAGAGTTGTTCCTGTTGTTGTTGATCGCAATATATATTCTACGCCAACTGTTATCACTCCTGATAATGAGTTTTTATCCCAAGACTTTATTACTGTAAACATTGCTGCGTCGGCACCAAGAACATCTTGAAAACTATTTATGTTTCCTTCAATAAACATTTCACTATCGTAAGCACTTTCCGACTGTAGCATCTCCATTGTAAGGTATGGTGAGTACACATAATATCCTTTTTCACATAGTGGCAAGTAAAGTGTAGTATAGAAAAACTCTTTTGCTTCAACTGAATTGGTTTTGTTGATAGGTGGCATAATAACTATTGATGTAGGTTTTTCTTCATACATTTGTGAGTATTGCATCCCTTTTGTTACTCCTGCTGTCTGTACGCCACATGAGGCAAGGCTTAAAGCTATAATTGCTAAAAATAGATACTTTTTCATTCCTCAAGTTGTTTAATTATTCTTGAAATATATTTTTCTGATTCAGGATAAAGCTTAATCTCTTGTTTCAAAAAGGAGATTCCTTCATCCATTTTTCCAGTCTTGCAAAGGAGATAGCCATATTCTGCATATAATCCTGGGGGTACTACTGCTCTCAAACCTTTCTGGTTTCCAGTAATCTTCTGATATTCAGACAATAACTTAACTTGAAGTTCATCAGTGCTTTTTTTACTATACTTATACGATATATCCTCATAGTTGTACCATGAGTACATGTTTTTTGTAGAAGTGCATGAGGCTAATGCAATGGTGCAAATCCCCATTATTAAAAGTTTTTTTATCATGGCAATATTATTTGTTTAGTTTCTTGAGTGGATATAAATAACTCCTTGTTGTAAATTATTTGACCATTATACTCCACTTTAATGCTTCTTCTTCCTGTTGCTATTGTATAAGCTGTACCCTTTCTGTTCGAGTCTTTTGCTTTTATAACCTTAACTTGGAATGGAGGTTCGTTATCTAAATATACAGATACCGTTTTCTTAGCATATTCTTTGTTGCCTATTAATAGGATATAACCCACATCCTCTTTTCCACTCTGTTGAGCCACAGGGTATCTTACTTTACACCCAGTCATTAGAAAAACAAGTCCTAATGTTAGTGCTATTGCTAACGTCGTTTTTAGTTTCATAGTCGTTAATTATTTGATTTCCTCTATATAGTATTCAGTTAACTTTTCAGTATCTATATCAATATTTGGAGATACTTCTACAAAAGAGTATTCAGATTCAGCTGTATCACCTCCTGTAGCAATAACCTTGACATTGCCTATTTCTTTGCCGGGTAGCTCTATCATTAATCCAGTTTGAGGGTTTTTTACACTTTTCCCTTTAGTCTTTATTACAAATGTATCTCCCGCCTCAATGCCTTGGCTTTCTCCACCAGCAATAAGTACTGCATCATCATCAAATGCAAGAAAGTATGTTCTCCATGCTTTGTCGGTCGATTTATTAATAATATTTTCAACCAATTGTCCAATTGCTTCTGATATAGCTTTGTCGCTAAGCGTAGCATCATAGTCTGCTCTGCCTCCAACGCCCAAAGTTGTTTTTGAAGTAAGTTCTGCAGCCCCTTTGGCTTCATCTGAATAGATAATTAGTCCAGTAGAAACATCAATTAATCTTACGTTTACTGCAGCTTCTACTATTTGAGTTTTGCTGTCAGTAAACACTCCAGCTTTGCCAACATTTTTTCTTCCAAACTCAGTAATGGAGCCGATAATCATGTAATCTGCACCAACACTTGAGAGATTATTACCCTCTTTTGCACTCTCCTCTAAAAGAGTAGCTAGGTCGCTTCGTTCCAGTAAAAGAAATTTACCTGAGGCTGCAAGCTTTGAAGATAAAATGTCTAAAGCTTGTTTTCCCATTGGGTCATTCTCTTTGTCGTAAAAGATTCCTTTGGCATACTGAGTTTCGTTTGAAAATCTACCAATTGCGACTTTGCGTTTAATAGTTTTTTTATTTGAGTCAGATGTACTATGTTGTGCTTGCTCCACAACTGTAACCTCTCTTTGAGCATAAGCTAAATTTGAGATAGCTATTATGCATAGAATAATTGACAGTGCTTTTTTCATATTATTATGTATTTATTTCTGTATTAAAGTATTGTCGTAACTTATTGACCATTTCTTAAGTTAATGCAAAAGTATGAATAAAATGTTTCAATGCAACTGTTTGTACTAAATAAAACAGTTTTTTTATTAAAATATTTCCAGGAACCGTTAATCAAAATATATGACTTAATAATACATTCATAACAGGAATGTATCATAAGAAAATTCCAATGCAAATGCATAACCAAGTGGAAATAAAAAATAGAATCTATTAAATAAAAATCCTGTTGCAACGCTAGAGTTGCAACAGGATTAATGAGGCTATATTTGTCAAATAAACTGTAACGCTTATTTAGGACTATACTATTTTTTTATGCTGGCAAAGCTACTCTGTCATATCTTTTGAAGATTGTAGATAGTGTGGCAAACATGCTGACAAATATGAATGTAGATGTTGTATAGAATACGTGCATTTCTGGTCGTCCATGAATAACATCAAATATCAGTGCTGTAGTGCCTTGAGTTGCCTCCTGAAATGTGAATACATGAAAAGCTAGATACTCCAATGTAAGGAGTATGGCTATGTATATCGCCCAAATTGTGAATGCTGCAAATATTGGTCTCATCTTTCTCTTAAATAGCTGATATGCTGTAAGAATGATTGCACCCGAGAGGGTCCAGCATGTAAATGCCCACCAGTTTATTGCTGGTGAATTAAAGAACGCAATATTGTAGCTATATCCGTATGTGCCCACCCAAATAAATGCGATTGTGATTGCCGACATAAATGTTGCAAGCCATAGGCTATATCTACGTCCTTTGTTCCAGTTAAAGAATGAGTACATTAAAAAGCCACCCAGCATTCCTATTGATAAGTCATTAGCGGTACTAATTAGCTTTGTTAGCCAATACATATCGGGCACCGTGTTGGGATACGTATCTTGGGCAATTTGTGCAATTACTAACAAAGAAAGAAGTACGTGCCACCTTTTCTTTATTTTCAATGCCGAGATTATTACGAATAGGAGGGCTCCACTCCATAGTGTTACTAACGACCATAGATCGAAGTAGATCCATTTAAAATCGAATATTACATAATTGAGCCAATCTATTTTGTTTTGTAGGGTCTGTATAAAAACGCTATCCATTTCTTATTATCAAAAATTATTCTGTAAAGATAATTCTTTATTATTTATGTCCAATATTGTTGAGTTTCGTTTTACGTTTAATGTCAAATATTTTTTCAAATGCATCTTTCATTCTTTTTGAAACTTCTTCTAGATCAATCCATTTTCCCAATTCCTGTTGCATGGATGTTACGGCTTTGTCGGTAAATCCACAGGGGTTTATGTATGAAAAGTATGATAAATCGGTGTTTACATTTAGGGCTAACCCATGCATTGTTACAAATCTGCTTGCCCGAACACCAATAGCACATATTTTTCGCGCCTTAGTGGGATTATCTTTGTCAATCCACACACCCATTGCTTTTTCATCCTTTTCACCTTTTATGCCATATGTATTCAAAACCTCAATGACCACATCTTCAATCATGGAAATGTAGGTTTTGATGCCAACTCCTAATTCCTCAAGGTCGATGATAGGATAAACGACCAATTGTCCTGGTCCATGATACGTAATATCCCCTCCACGATTAATGGGGAAGAAGTCAATATTTTTACTTTTGCATACATGTTCCGCAATTAGTAAATTTTGCCTGTTGCCACTCTTGCCAAGTGTATATACATGCTTGTGCTCACAAAAAAGAATATACTGCTCTTTGTCAGTATCTCCATTTAGCTTTGCACTTATCACCTTTTGAAAAAGCTCTTCTTGATAATCCCAAGTGTCTTTGTAAGAAGTAATCCCTAGATCTTTATAGATTATATTATTGTGCATTCTTTGTAAATCTTAATAATTAAATTTATAATTATACGTGCTTCTCTGCATGGTAAGAGGATCTTACTAGTGGACCACTCTCAACAAATCGGAATCCTTTCTCTAAACCTATTTCTTTGTATCGCAAAAATTGTTCGGGAGTAACAAACTGATGAACAGGTTCGTGTTGCCTTGTTGGCTGCAAGTACTGCCCAATTGTTAGTATTTGACAATTAACAGCACGCAAGTCGTCCATTGTTTCAATTACTTCTGCTTCAGTTTCTCCAAGTCCCACCATAATGCCCGACTTTGGTCTTACAGTCCCACTTTTTGCAATTATCTCAATAGTTCTTAGGCTTACCTCATATTTGGCTTTGCTTCTGATTTGTGGAGTAAGTCTTCTGACAGTTTCCATATTGTGCGAAATAATGTTGGGCTTTGCATCTATAACTATGTTTATTAACTCCTCCTTACCATTGAAGTCGGGAATTAGTGTCTCAATTGTCATGCCTGGGTTCTTTTCTTTCAACTTTCTAATTGTAAAAGCCCAAAACTCAGCACCACCATCCTTTAGATCATCTCTATCAACGCTTGTTATAACACAGTGACGTAAATTCATTTTATTCACAGTGTCAGCAAGTCTGTCTGGCTCGTCCCAGTCTAATGAATCAGGTCGGCCATAGGCGGTTGCACAAAACTTGCATTTTCTTGTGCAGATATCGCCCATTATCATAAATGTAGCAGTACCCCTTCCCCAACATTCGGCTAGGTTTGGACACTTGCCATCTGCACATATTGTGTTTAGATTTTTCTTTGCTATTATATCTTTGATGTCAAGATACTTCTTGCCCTGTGGGAGTGATATCTTGAGCCAATCTGGTTTGCGCTGCATCTTAAAGTTATTTTTTAAAAGTTTAAACATGGCAAAAATAGAATAAACTTTTAAATTTATATGTTGTATTGCCAATAATTGTTTGTGTAAGATTGATGTAACTAAATTTAAATCTTTACTATTCTGTTTGTTGGCGCAAAACCTATATCTTTGCTGTCAAAATAATTCAACGATATTACACTTTGGAATTTCAACTATTACATAACGCTCCTAACTCAGAAGCAAGAGCAGGATTAATTACAACAGATCATGGACAAATAGAGACACCAATCTTTATGCCAGTAGGCACGGTTGGTAGTGTTAAAGCTGTGCATATGACAGAGTTGGAGAGCGATATCAAGGCTCAAATAATTCTTGGAAATACTTACCATCTCTACCTAAGGCCTGGTCTTGAGATAATGCAGGCTGCTGGTGGATTACATAAATTTAATAGTTGGGACAAACCCATTCTAACTGATAGTGGTGGCTTTCAGGTGTTCTCACTTTCGGATAATAGAAAGCTAACCGAACAAGGTGCCGAGTTTAGGTCTCATCTTGATGG
>JAAYFB010000034.1 GCA_012728465.1 Proteiniphilum sp.
ACCTATTACCTCTGCAGACTCTTGGTCTGTTAGGTTTTCAATACCTTGTTGAGTAACAAAGTGGAACTTAACCCAATGTCTTACGTTTTCAGCATTGATAAAGCTAAACGTGTGGCTACCAAATCCGTGCATATGTCTGTATCCTTTTGGAATACCTCTATCACTCATTGTAATAGTTACTTGGTGTAGAGCTTCAGGAAGACTTGACCAGAAATCCCAATTGTTGTTTGGGCTACGCAAGTTTGTATGAGGGTCGCGCTTGACTGCGTGGTTTAAGTCAGGAAACTTTAATGGATCGCGGAAAAAGAATACTGGCGTGTTATTTCCAACCAAATCCCAATTACCTTCTTCTGTATAGAATTTCATTGCAAAACCACGAATATCTCTTTCAGCATCAGCAGCACCTCTTTCGCCTGCTACTGTAGAGAAACGAACAAACATCTCTGTCTTCTTTCCAATCTCAGAGAAGATATTAGCTTTAGTGTACTTTGAAATATCGTGAGTAACGGTAAATGTTCCAAAAGCACCCGAGCCTTTTGCGTGCATACGTCGCTCAGGTATTACTTCGCGATCAAAGTGTGCCAATTTCTCTAAAAACCAAACATCTTGCAAAACCATGGGGCCTCGGGCTCCAGCTGTCATCACATCCTGATTATTACCTACGGGTGCACCCGCTACGGTAGTCATCTTCTTTTGATTCTCTTTGTCTCTTTGTTTTTTAATTTCTTCAGCATTCATGTTTCTTTAATTTTTAATGGTTCGACTTAATTAATATTTTTTGATAATAATAAAAAAGCCTTGGTTATGTTTCAGCGTAAAGATAATGATGATATTTGAAAAAAAGTAAAGATATTAATTTAATTTATAGGCTATTCTATAAATAATAGTTCGAGTTTATTGTTGTATATATTATTGAACGCATTATTTAAAACCATTTTTATTATGGAATACAGAATTGAAAAAGATACAATGGGCGAAGTAAAAGTACCTATCAATAGATTATGGGGAGCTCAAACTGAGCGGTCGCTCGAAAACTTTAAAATTGGACCCGAGGCCTCGATGCCTAAGCCTATAATTAGAGCATTTGCTATACTTAAAAAGGCTGCTGCCTATGCCAACTATGATTTGGGAGTATTACCTATCGAAAAACGAGATGCCATTAGTGCAGTTTGCGACGAGATACTAGAAGGGAAGCTTTATGATGAGTTCCCACTAGTGATATGGCAAACTGGATCGGGCACACAATCTAACATGAACGTGAACGAAGTAATCGCAAACAAAGCACAACTGGATAAATACAGTAAACTTGGTGGTGAATTGTTTGTAAAAGCCAATGATGATGTTAATAAGTCGCAATCATCAAACGACACATTCCCCACTGCTATGCATATTGCGGCATATCAGATGCTAATAGAAAAAACTATTCCTGGGATTGAGCAATTGCAGGCTACACTTGCACAAAAGTCAAAAGAATTTATGAATGTGGTAAAAATTGGTAGAACTCATCTTATGGATGCTACTCCATTAACATTAGGTCAAGAGATTTCGGGATATGCTGCTCAACTTGATTACGGACTGAAGGCTATCAGAAACTCACTGTCTCATCTTAGTGAACTAGCCTTAGGAGGAACGGCAGTAGGAACAGGGCTAAATACACCAAAGGGCTATGATGTGCTAGTGGCAAAGTATATTTCAGAATTTACCAACCTTCCATTTGTTACAGCTCCAAATAAATTTGAAGCACTTGCCACTCACGATGCTATTGTAGAGAGTCATTCGGCACTAAAACAAGTGGCGGTATCACTACATAAAATAGCAAACGATATACGCATGCTTGCTTCTGGACCTCGATCGGGAATTGGAGAAATACATATTCCCGAAAACGAACCAGGATCTTCGATAATGCCAGGCAAGGTAAACCCTACTCAAAGTGAAGCCTTAACAATGGTGGCTGCGCAAGTTATGGGCAACGATGTTGCAATATCATTTGGAGGGGCACAAGGACACTACGAACTTAATGTGTACAAACCAATGATAGTTGCCAACTTCCTACAGTCGGCAGAACTTATTGGAGATGCTTGCTTGTCATTTGATATTAATTGCGCTCAAGGCATTGAACCCAATTACGATAGAATAAAAGATTTAGTAGATAACTCGCTTATGTTAGTAACTGCACTCAACACACGAATTGGGTACTATAAGTCGGCAGAAATAGCCCAAAGTGCACATAAAAATGGCACTACACTTAGAGAGGAAGCAATAAGACTTGGATATGTTACAGCTGAGCAATTTGATCAATGGGTTAAAGCTGAAGAAATGGTAGGAAGGAGATAGGTAATACTACAAAAATATAAACGCAAAAAAGCCGTCACTCATTATTTATCGCGAGTGGCGGCTTTTATTTTACCAACTTCGAATATATCGAAGTGCTATTTCATTTCAATTTCTTCTTTCAAGTCTATTTCGTTATTGTCTCTATCGAAAAATTTATATTCCAGGAATCCTAAGTCCTGATTTGGTATCACTTTAAATGATACACCATATCTTTTTTTCCATTTACTACTTAACGAAAAGAATCCTTGTTTTACAAATGCTGCGACATATGGATGAATGTGCAGACTGAATTTCCTCACTTTTAGCTTATTAGCTAGATAATCAATTTTACCCTCAAGGGTGTCTGTAAATAAAATTGATGATTTAATAGTCCCTTTTCCAAAGCAAGTGGGGCAAGTCTCGCTTGTAGCTATTTCCATCTCGGGACGCACTCGCTGACGCGTTATTTGCATCAGTCCAAACCTACTTAATGGTAGTACTTTGTGTTTTGCTCTGTCGGTAGCTAAAAACTCGCTCATTTTTGTAAATAGCTTGTTTCTATGATCACCCGAGCCCATGTCAATAAAATCTACCACAATTATCCCCCCCATGTCACGTAATCTCAATTGACGGGCTATCTCTTCGGCTGCTGCAATGTTTACTTCATATGCACTCTGCTCTTGATCGATAGATTTTCTATTCCTATTCCCGCTATTTACGTCAACCACATGGAGTGCCTCTGTATGCTCAATGATAAGATAGGCACCATTTCTAAATGTAACTGTTTTTCCAAAGAGCGACTTTACCTGTTTGGTAATTCCAAAGTTATCTAGTATTGGAAGCCCTCCCTTATAAAAATTTACAACATTTTTTCTGTCGGGAGCTATCAAGCTTACATACTCAGATATCTGTTTTGCCACACCCTCGTCATTGATGTGGATTTGCTCAAACGATGGATCGAATATATCACGCAATAATGCTACTGTGCGACCAGTTTCTTCAAAAACCAGTTTAGTTGGCTTTGCCTTTACTAGGTTCTCTGCCGTTTTCTCCCATCGTTTTACTAGTACTTTCAACTCTGCATCAAGTTCTGCAACACGTTTATCTTTAGCATTTGTACGTATTATTACCCCAAAGTTTTTGGGTTTAATACTTTGTACTAGCTCTCTCAAACGTGCCCTTTCTTCACGCGATCTTATCTTCTGTGACACAGACACACGATTCATGAAAGGAATTAATACCATAAACCTACCAGCAAATGAAATTTCGGATGTTAGGCGTGGCCCTTTTGTTGATATTGGCTCTTTTGCTATCTGAACCAATACCTCTTGACCAGGCTTAAGCATATCCACTATAGAACCCTCCTTTTCAATAGTAGGAGAGAGCTTCATTTTTTGAATCTGGATTGGCTTTTTTTTGTCGGCTACCATACTTTGGAAGTTGGCAACAGAGTTAAATTCTACCCCTAAGTCTAAATAGTGAAGAAAAGCGTCCTTTTTATGTCCTACATCAACAAATGCAGCATTTAGTGCAGGCATCAACTTTTTGACCCTGCCCAAATAGATGTTCCCTACCGAGAATGATACGTCTTGACTCTCTTTCTGTAATTCTACGAGTTTCTTATCCTCCAATAAGGCCAAGGTAATCTCATTTGGTTGAACATCAACTACAAGTTCGCTTATCACAATTTCTTTTGTTTAAATTAATAATTTAATTAGGTTCTTGTTCCACTGAACAAGAAACGGTGTTCTCACGAACACAATACACTTAATAAAATGTTTATACACAAAGAACAAACTTATAGATATAATTCTTTAAAGTTTGTTCTATTGTTCGAAGGTCTAAAAAACTCAGTAAAGACTATTTCTTCTTCTTATGTCTGTTTTTTCTAAGTCTTTTCTTACGCTTGTGTACAGCCATTTTATGCCTTTTTCTTTTTTTTCCGCTTGGCATCTTTTTTAGTTTTTAAAATTTATAATTAATCTACCTTATTATTGTCCTTAACTTGTGAAACAAATGATTTAGCAGGTTTGAATGATGGAATATTATGTTCTGGAATAATTATTGTTGTATTTTTAGAAATATTTCGTGCTGTTTTCTCAGCTCTTTTCTTCACAATAAAACTACCAAATCCTCTTAGATATACGTTTTCGTTATCTGTAAGAGAAGTTTTAATAACCTCCATCATAGTCTCTACCGTTAATAAAATATCCTTTTTATCTATGCCGGTCTCCTTAGCTATCTCGTTTACAAGGTCTGCTTTAGTCATTTTAATTTAGTGTTAATGATTATAATGTCTTTTCTTAAAAAATTGGACTGCAAATATATAGCTTTTTTTTCAACGCAAAAAATAAATATGGCTATATTTTGAATTATTTCGATATATTTTTATGTGTAACTTATTTTATAATAGCAAAGTAACTCATATTGACCTACACATTAGTGTATCGAATACAGCTAAATATATTATATCAAAATTATACATTGAATACCCCCCAAATAATAATCCAAATACTATTCCCAAAAAGGCATGTATATATAATGAGTAACACATTATCATTTGATACTACCATATTAGGATACAATTTAGAGCTAATTCTTGCATATGTTAATTGTATAGAGATCGACCAACTATATTCATTAAACTGCTTGCCATAAATGAAAAAAGTATTAATTTTGCTTTATTGAGCATCAATATATATACAATTACATTAATACTAATAATATAGGAATATGTCTGTAAACAAAGTTATTTTAATTGGTAATGTGGGTAAAGACCCCGAAGTTAGGTATTTTGACGACAACAGTGCTAAAGCCAACTTTTCGCTTGCCACAAGTGAAAGAGGATACACAATGGCAAACGGAACAGTTGTTCCTGAACGTACTGAGTGGCACAATATTGTGTGCTGGAGAGGACTTGCCCAAATAGTAGAGAAGTATGTAAAAAAAGGGGACCCTTTGTATATAGAGGGAAAAATTCGCACACGTTCTTATGACGATCAAAATGGTGTGAAAAGATACGTTACTGAAATTAATGCGGACAATATTGAGTTCCTTTCAAGACGTAGCAACAATGAAGGTGGATATCAAGGTGCAGACAACACAAGTCAAGCCTCTAACCCAATTCCTACTCAACAACCAACACAAACAACTGCACCAACTACCCCTAATTTAGGATCGGATGAAGGTGTAGATGATCTGCCTTTCTAAAATCAACTATAAGTTTATGCAAGAGTGTTTTGTGTTTTAAAATGACACAAAACATTCTATTTTTATTATACTAAAATACACATAATTGCAATTACAAATACTACTTCATAGCATTCAAAATCAGTCATCCAGTCCGCACATGGCATTGGATATTGGAATCATTGTATTCATAATAATACTTCTGATTGTCAATGCAATGACATCTGGATTCGAAATTGCTTTTTTTTCATTGAGCAAAGAACAAATAAAGGAGATAAGATCACAATCGAACTCTAAAGAGAAAAAAATTGACAAGCTAGTAAACAATCCAGAAAAGCTTATTAGCTCTATTTTAGTTTCGAATGGCTTCTTCAACGTTCTTTCAGTATTGCTAGCAATATACCTCTCTTTGCAATATACGCAAAGTTTGCTCAGTATTTCCATAATAATAGCCGTCGTAGCAGTAATCATCGTTCTATTCACTGATATTATACCTAAAGCATATGCTACACAGAAACCACTTCAATTTGTAAAGGGAAGTGTCCACGTTGTGGATTTTATCAATAAATTGATGACTCCATTCTCGTATGTCCTCACAAAGACTATAAACATATTCAGCAGATCATCTATCGAAAAGAAATATGATATATCACTAGATGATTTATCAAAGGCTCTAGAACTGACATCAGAAGACACAGAGCGAAACAATGAGATGGAGATGTTGGAGGGAATCATACGCTTCAGAAACAAAACTGCTGAAGACATAATGATTTCTCGAACCGACATGGTGTCACTTGATATACAAACAAATTTTACTGAAGTTATAAAATACATAGTAGCTGCGGGTTTTTCTAGAATCCCTGTGTATGAAGATAACCCTGACAATATTAAAGGCATATTATATGTGAAAGATTTATTGCCAAACCTCGATAAAAATGAGGTGTTTCGTTGGCAATCACTAATAAGGTCAGCCTACTTTGTGCCTGGCACCAAACGAATTGACGACCTACTAGAAGAGTTTAGAGCAAACAAAAACCATATGGCCATCTTGATAGACGAATATGGCGGCACAATGGGAATTGTTACAATGGAAGATATACTTGAAGAGATAGTTGGTGATATAAGCGATGAGTACGATGAAGATGAACAACCATTCTATTATATTGCACCCGATGGAAGCTATGTATTTGAGGGCAAAACTTCATTAGAGGATTTTATTGAGGCAACGGGAGTTTCAAAAAAAGATTTTGAAAAGATTAGAGAAGATGTGGATACTATAGCTGGACTAATGTTGGAGCTAAAAGGTGATTTCCCTAAGCGCAAAGAGACTATTAACTACTTAGAGTATTCATTTCAAGCCGAAGAGGTGTCAAAACGAAGAGTATTGAAAGTTCGTTTTAATAAATCAAACATTCGCAAAAAAAATGTTTGATAAACTATTTATTAAAGTACTATCCTACAATGCTTCTACGTAAAGAGTATATTGATGATGATGTGCTACTTGGCATACGCGAGATGAGCAACAGTCGAAACTCTCTTATCAACATGTTGCCCGAGGGACAGCGTGATGCCATTCTCGAGCAAATATCTGAAATGAAATCCGAAACTAGAATTATTGAATGGTTAAACACTCGAGTTCTTCTATACGAACTATTAGGAAAAGAGAAGATTATATCCAACCATCCGAGTGGACGACCTTTTTTGATAGACAAGTCATATAAAATAAGTATTTCGCACACACGTGGATATGTTGCCATTTTGCTAAGCAGATCAAGACCAGTGGGAATAGATATAGAGACCATCTCGGAAAGAGTGTCGAAAGTCTCAGAAAAGTTCATCTCAAATAAAGAGTATATTGACCCATCAAACAAAGTAGTTCACCAACTTCTACATTGGTCGGCAAAAGAGACCTTATTTAAAATACTTAAGATGGGAGAGGTTGACTTTAAAGAACATCTTCACATATTACCTTTTAATCCACAAAAAGAGGGAGTGTTTGAAGCAAGAGAATACAAGACTAATATGCAAAAAAGTTACATTATCCACTATGAAGTTCTAGATGACGCAGTGCTTACATGGGCGGTGGATAAATAAGTCTTACCACAACCAATAATTACCAAATAAAACGACTTACTGTAATACTAAAGCATACACAATCACACATTATGAAACGCACTTCAATAATTACTCTACTAGTAATTGCAAGTATTATCTTTTTCCACACAACTACCACTGCTCAAAGCAATAGCTGGCAACTTCATCTAGAGGAACTTGCCGAAGAAGGCATGGACGAGGAGAGTATAGAAAACATGTATCAAGAGTTGACAACGCTAGAAAGCAACCCATTGAATTTAAATACCGTGTCGAGAAGCGAACTTGAACGCATGCCATTACTTAGCTATGAGCAAGCAACAAGCATTGCCGACTTTTTAGAAAAAAATCGACCTATATTCACGACATTTGAACTCAGAAATGTTCCTCGATTAGACTTCAAAACAATTGAAATGATACTACCACTCTTTTACGTGGGTGAAATGGATAAGAAAAGAACATCAGTAGCTGATATGATACGATATGGCAAGCACGAATTATCAAACAGATTAGACAAAACACTTAACCAGCGTGCTGGATACAAACAATATTCCGATAGCATACTACAAAAATATCCCAACAGGAAATATGCTGGTGAGGACTTCTACACAGCATTAAAATATTCATTCTCTTATCGTGATAAGGTTCAATTTGGAGTGATTGGAGAAAAAGATGCAGGCGAACCCTTTTGGCAAAAGAACTACCCTAAGGGGTATGACCACTATGGTTTTCACTTAATAGTCAGGGACATTGGCAACCTCAAAACAGTAGCCGTTGGCGACTATAGGTTATCATTTGGACAGGGATTAATTCTCAATAACGACTTTATGCTATCAAAAGCATGGGCTACTAACAGCATCATAAAGCGTACACAGGAACCAAAAAGACATTTCTCTACCGCTGAATCTGGATTCTTTAGAGGTATATCTGCAGTTTATCAAATTGGCAAAGTTAGCGTTACTGCTTTCTATTCTAACAAAGCATTTGATGCCAACATATCAGAATATGGAGAGATGACCTCTTTCAAAACTGATGGATACCACCGCACTCCACTTGAAATTGATAAAAAAAACAATTCGCGAGAGCAAGTCATAGGAGCAAATATCAATTGGCGAAAGTCAGGACTCCAAATTGGAGCAAGTGCACTATATCATAAATATAACCGAATGCTAAATCCAACATATAGAGACTACAATATATTCTACCTGCGAAACACACATAGCTATAATGCAAGCATCGACTATTCGTACTACCACTCAAAATTTGCTTTTGCTGGAGAAGTTGCTATAGCACCCAACAAAGCTGTCGCGGCAGTAAATATCCTACAATATAACCCCAATTATCTATACTCCTTCTCGCTTCTTCACCGACATCTACCCACTACTTACAATGCAATACACTCAAAGGCATTTATGGAAGGATCAAGAACACAAAACGAGAATGGAATATATCTCGGAAGCACCCTCAAGCCGTTTCGCAATTTTTCTACTACTGCATACATTGATGTTTTCAAATTTCCATGGCTAAGATATCAGGTAGATGCACCATCTAAAGGCATTGACACCTACTTCCTTGCCGATTATGCAATCAGCAAAACATCTAACATTGAGTTTAGATACAAATACAAGCAAAAGGAGGAAAACGCCAAATATCCAGACGTAGAACGTACTGTTCTACCCTACAACACACAAAAGGCAAGAATAAGATACAGCAACAACTTGCTAAACGGCTGGCAATTTAGAACCACAGCAGACCTGGCTATATTCAAGAGAAAACATTTCGAAAAGGAGTCAGGGCACATGTTTTCTCAGGCAGTAGGACATAGAGGGAATGACAAGATACAGGGTGATTTATATGCATCCTATTTCAAATCCGACTCATATGCAGCACGATTATATTCATACGAACGCAACATATTGTCCACATTCTACATGCCATCGTTTTATGGTGAAGGCATAAGAGTTGCACTTTCAGGAAGATATTATATCACTCCAATGCTATCAGTTTCGCTGAAAATAGGATACACCAACTATTTTGATAGAAAAACCATTGGCAAAGACACAGAACAGATAAATGGAAACACTCGTGCCGACATCTTTACATATGTAAGATGGAAATTTTGAGCTGGAATATTAAAGCAATAAACAGCTAACTAATAAATATATGTGAGGGGTAACTATACATTAAAAAAGTTATTCATTATCATCTCAAAAACCGTTAACTAACACTAATCATATGTATAAATATACTAATTCAATGTCATTGCAGAGTTGCATTCATAGCTCTCAAATGATTTTATTGTGATAAATACTTTGTTTTGACAGCTTTGCATAAAAAGTATTGTCATAAACAGAGAGATATGACAATAAATAAACTAATTCAATGATAATTAGCATTGTAGTTGATAGCTTTTAATTATAATTCATGCATTTACAATGTTGTAAATGCATGAAATCGTTTGGTTTGGTTCATTTACAATGTTGTAAATGGATGAAATCTTTTGGTTTGGTGCATTTACAAT
>JAAYFB010000225.1 GCA_012728465.1 Proteiniphilum sp.
CACCAAGACATATTATAAGTGGATGTCAATAAAAGACAGAAGCTTCAATTAGGAAATATAAATCCTGTTAATCAATCGATTAACAGGATTTTTTTTGGATAGAGTTTACATGCCTTGCAATAAAGAGATTATATTTGTTTTCAAAAACTTGGCATTGGTAGAACAACTTGGGGGTCCTCTTTTTTATTAACTGAAGTAAAACTAGCGATATAACTCAAAAAAAAGAAACTGCAAATCCACAACAGTACTGCCTAATTTCTAATTTTACTAATCAGACGAATGAATACGGAATTGGAGCCAATCTTACGTGAATTGTAGCAATTACTTTAGGAAATGACACCAATCACATGAGAGTGGACTAAATTTCATTTATGTTAGTGCTGTGCATGTGCCTTTTTGCCATTCTACTATATATATCTGAATATTGTGCACTGTTTGCTTACTTCCTATTTAATGTTTGCTAGCGATATGTGCATTTTGCTAAGATATAAATAATAGTGCCCGACATAGAAATAGCCTGTCAGCTTTAATAATACTAACAGGCTATTTGTTTATCAATATCTTCAATTCAAATCAAGATTGAAAGTTATATCTTAAATATACGCTATATTTTTTTTATATTCACGGCATTCAAACCTCTGTCACCACGTTCAAGCTCAAAAGTTACCTGATTTCCTTCTTCAATATCTTCTGGCGCATTGGAAATGTGAAAAAAGTAACTGTCGTTCTTTCCAGAACGTTTTATGAATCCAAAACCCTTGCCATGATTAAAGAAATCAACAGTACCTTTCATATCAGTCTCCACCTCCTGCTCTTCCATTTTGGGGGTTGAAATCTCTATGTCTTCAATTTCAATATCTTCTTTTTCTCTAGGTTCGGGCGGGGTACTGCTAATAACTCCAAACTCATCCACATACGCAATCATATCCTCGAAGGTATCGGTGGGATTATTTTTACGCTCCTCTCTTCTTTTTCTCTTTTCTTCTCTCTTCTTTTGTTTGTTTTTTTCTAACTCTCTCTTATTAAACGAATTTGATTTTGCCATTTATTATTTATTTATTTTTATTTCTCTTGCCCTATAGCAATTTGTTTAAGCAGAACACCAGCTCTACTCTTTAATCTATAATTAGTTCATACTTGAATGTGGTGAGCCTATGCAAAAGACTCCTACACAATAGCTTGAACTATCTCTTTTTCTGTTTTCTCAAAAACATATTCAAAAGTATTATCCCTTACCGAAATAGGATCATGTATGATTAGTTCAATTTTATTTCCAATACCAAATGGAAATGATCCCCATCGGGTCATCTTCCACGAGTTATTTATAGTAACTGGTAGTACATATGATGATGGTGCATTTCGGCACAATATCTTCAACCCATTTACAGCAAATGCTTTTGGCTGACCATTCTTACTTCTTGTTCCTTCTGGAAATATGACAGTTGAGCGATTATATTTCTCAATGTATAGCCCCATCTCCTTTATGGCAGCTAATGATTGACGCGGATCTTGTCTATTTATCAGCACCGAACCGCCATTGCGCAAATTGTATGATATGCTTGGTATTCCTTTACCAAGCTCTATTTTACTAATAAATTTGGGATGAACCTTTCTGAAAAACCAACCGATAGTTGTTATGTCATAAAAGCTTTGATGATTGGCTGCGATGATTAATGGAACTCCAACAGGAATTTTATCCATATTTCTTATTTTATACCTCGTTCCTAATACATAAGTATTGGCTACGAGGAAGAAACAAAGCCAATCAACACTTTTTTTATGAGCTTTATATCCAAAAAGATTAAAAGCCAGCCACTGAATTACATGAAACACTATTAATGTGACTCCAAACAAAATATAATATATGATGGAAAGAGGATAAGCAATAATTTTTTGCATTTCAAAAGATCATTAATATACAATCATTTTTAAAACTACGCTGTGAGGCTATCAGTTGTATGAGCTACACAAAAGCATGTATTTAAAAATAAACATAACAGTTGAATATGATGCCAATTTCATAAAAGCAATCGGAAAGATATGCAGTATAACTCTAATGTCATAAACGTTGTCGGTGTAAAGATACTCAAAATAATGCACTTTTTATCTATATTATTTATTTTTCCTCATAAATGAGATGAAATAATAAAAACATCATTTCTAAAAACGATAATATTTACGACGTTTTAGAAAAAATTTAGGTACATTTGTTGAAACATCACACGCAGATGAAAGCTATTATACAAAATACACTTATCGCTTTGATAATAATGTTGGTGTCGGGGTGCAATGATGAACTTGCACACAAACTACAAAGTCTTGACAACACATTTTGGCAAAACCAAGAACATGATTCGTGGGAGGAAGGATCGTCTGTATCCACAAATACACTGAGCTTTATCGACAATAAAATGGTGATTTGGGGATATCAAAACGTGTATAAAATAAAAAACGAAGATGGCGATGTGTATAGAGACAGCTTTTATTATGACTACATCTTTGACCCAATAATGAAGAGGGGCGTCATCATTGGGGAAGACTACTATAAATATGAGTTTGAAATACGTGGTAATCTGCTATACCTTTTTCTAGTGAACGAAGCGAGAGTTTACACCCGTCAAAACAGATAAAGTAAAAATTACTATCGCAAACTAGGATCACTAAAGGTGTCTCCTAAATTTATATCTCCTGTTTCATATCCTTTTCTGAACCAATAAACCCGCTGAGCAGACGTCCCGTGTGTGAATGAATCTGGAACCGTGTATCCCATTGATGCCTTTTGCAAAGTATCGTCACCAACAGCATTTGCCGCACTTATAGCTGATTCCAAATCACCTGGTTCTAACAGTATGATACCTGCCCTGGATGCTTGGTAAGCCCACAGTCCTGCAAAAAAGTCTGCCTGAAGTTCAAGTTTAACATTGAGCTTATTAAATTCCTTTTCACTTATTTTGCCTCTATATTGATTAAATTGATCAAGAATACCAAGCACCTTCTGGACATGATGCCCCACCTCGTGAGCAGTAACATAGGCCATAGCCATTTGCCCTTGTGCACCGTACTTGCTAGCAAGTTGATGAAAAAAATCTAAGTCGATATATATCTTTTCGTCAGCTGGACAATAAAAAGGCCCTGTCTGTGCTGATGCTCCTCCACATGGCGAAGTAGTTTGTTCGGTGAAGTTTACCAACACTGGATTTCTATATGTTTCATTTAGTTGTTTGCGAAATACTTCCGTCCAAACTTCGTTTGCACTATTAAACACGCCTAAAGTAAACACTTTAAGATCTTCGTTCTCATTAACTCTAGATGGGTCAATAACTTCTTGAGCCGTTTGATTTGGGATAATCTCACCCACTAAATTGAGCATCTGCCCAGGGTCTTGTCCCAAAAGAAGTGCAATGACTGCAATAATAATTGCACCTAGTCCACCAATTGTGGCTCCCCTCTTTACTCCCCTGCCTCGTCTATCCTCGTAATTAGCTTCGCTATCGTTACGCTTAATCCACTTCATCGTCTTTAAAAGGAAATTATTTTAATAAAACCGATTATTTCTTTGAGGTTGTCATCACTCTATCTGCCTTTATGCCCATCACACCCATTGAGGTATCAACCTTGCCTTGAAGTTTATTTTTAACCATTTTGGCGGTAATGCTAATATTCTCACCTTCCACATTTGCAGCAGCTCGCAATGTATCACTCTTAAGAGATAGGTTTTGCAACTTCACACTGTATCCACTCACAAAATTTACTTCGCCTAGAAGATTTTCTTTATCTTTCGATATTATTATAGTACCGCTCTCAAAACCATATGGGGCTTGTGATACTTCATATTTCCAACTTCCAACTATTGTTTTATTAACTGCTTCTTGGGCAAAGCCATCAAATAGATACCCTGTAGCAAACACTAAAGTAAAAATTAAGAATAATCGTTTCATACTTTTGCTTTTTAAAAATGTTACTATCTATATTTTCTTAAGATTTGCACCAAAGATATAAAATAGATTGAGTTATAGAGTTAAATCTAAAAGAAAAACTATTCTAAATATTGAACATGTATCGGAAACTGATGTTTTAAACTATGTACTACTTAATTGCACTTGATTATGAACACTAAATATTTACCCATAACTCTCGATTATCTTGAACTAATCGAAAAGACTACAAAAGAAGATACAATAAGAGTATTTTATTTTGGTTTTGATAATTATCCTAATCTTGAAGAGGCTTCAGGCAAAGCAACGTCGATAGTGAAAGATGAAGACAATTCATATTTCTTAATATTCGACAACAACACGCGGGTGAGATTAGACAGAATAGTTGTGTTTAATGGCATTCCAGGCCCCGCATATGATGAGTATGACGCCTATGCACTTGCTCCTCTTACTTGCAAAGCTGGATATGATGAAGATTGTTAACTAGATGATGCACTACTTTGACTCATCACCATCTTTATCACCTTCCTCTTCTTCGCCACCGCCCTGAGTGATTTTTTTGAGAACTATTTTTGATTTTATATCAGTAGTTTTACCCAAATAAATTGTATCGGTGAATATAGTATCTGCATATCCTGACAAAGGGTCGGCAAATACGTAAATATCCCACTCTCCCACTTGCAACCCTTTAAACATAAACAAACCATCTTTCAATTCGGGAAAGGTAAATAGTGTATCTACTTCATTGGCAATTATTACTCTAGGATTGGATTCTGGTGGTAGCACATATCCTCGCAAAGCACCACCCGACGTCTCAGCAAATGCTCTAATGTTGGGTTTGAAAATAAAATTGCCATTTTCCTCAAACAGTGACAATGATGCATTTACATCAATCATAATATTGCTAATATAATTGGCATAAAGATTAGCATTTACCACGAGCGTTATCCCCTCCTTAGCACTAGAGTCTAAAACAAGATTTCTTGTGGTTCCATTTGCTTTGATTGTATTATTGTCACCAAAAGTTACCTTTACTCTCCTTAACACACCAGTTGGAAAATATTGATCTGCAATTTGCATTGACTTTCCATTTGTTAATGGAAGTATGTTGTAAACTCCACCATTATAGTCCAATGTAACCCAATCCTCACTATTATCTAGCGTGTCAACTAAAGAGACCTCAATCTTTTGAATATTTATATTCATTTCTGTTACAATCACTCCTTCCTCTTTCACCTGCAAAGGAGCATCGGTAAGGCTTATGCGCAAACGCGTAGCATTAACGCTAGGATCGTTTTTTGAACAACCTACAATTAATAATAGTAGAAGTATAGGGAATATTATAAGTATAGATCTATTCATATTCAGTTTATTTTGAATTTCAACATTGCTGTTAAGGCTATAAACACTCTATTTGAAGTACACCCAGCGAGATTCGAACTCGCATCGTCGGAACCGGAATCCGATATTCTATCCATTGAACTATGGGTGCAGTAGGTAGATAATATTTAATTAAACGAAGTTCCGTTCCAGCTTAAACTTAGCTCCTCATTAAGTATATATGGCTTCATTTTATCAATCTGACTAGCTGTAAATAGTTTATCAATATCTATCTTAATAGTTAGATTGTTGTCATCTTTATTTAACATTGCCTGTAAAGGAATATACAAAGGTAATGCAATATCAGTTTCGATGCTATTTTTTATACCCTCTACATTTATAAAATAGTTGATATCCACTTTGGGAAGTAAATTCTCTTTATCTAGTTCCTTCCATTCGGTTGTAAAAAATCTAACATTGCTATCACAAGCATCATCACAAATGGACTTAATAACACAAACGATGTCAGAACTTCCTTCAGCTGATAGTAGCTTTATTTGTGTGGTGCCTACTTTTGAGGTTTGTAGCTTTACAAATGTATCAGTATGTTCTATTTTCTTAATTTCGCCCAACTGATTAGGTACCGACACCTCTACTTTATCAACCACAATCATCTCTTTATCCTCGCTTGTCAGGCCAGGAACTATTTCAAATGGCATTGCTTTGAACACATCATCTATTTTTTGAGACCATGACAATGATGTGCATAATAATATTAAAAGCAAAACAGTTATTTTTTTCATTTGGGGAAATAATTGATATATATATCTTGAACACGTTGATGACCAATTTATATTGGTTGTCTATACATTAACCATATTCATTTGGAAACAACCCTATCATC